>NZ_DBFZUT010000023.1:0-30469 GCF_048519415.1 Faecousia sp.
GTATTATTTTGCAATTCTGCCGCTGCGGCGGGTTATTGAACGCGAAAGGAAACCCTGACGGTTTCCTTTCACACTTTTCTTCCCTCCGAAACCTCCGGCTGGCCAGGTTTTTCGACAGCCTGAGCCCGGCTCATCCCGAGCCGGGCTTTGCCAATTCTAATTGCAGGAAAAATTCACCCGCCGCGGCGGCAGCGCGCCGCATCGATGGCCAGCACGATCAGCAGGGCCGGAAGGACATCCTCCTCACGCGGGACGGAGAGATGGTAGGTATCCGTCCAGTGGAACAGCTCCTTGGAAAATGCCGCCACGCTCCGGCCGTCCGATGCCGTGATGCTGTAGTCCAGGCCGAACACGTCGCCCTCGATGTCCCAGTCATAGCAGTCCAGCGTAAACGACGAGCGCAGCAGAGAGAAGTTCTGCTCCACGCAGCCGATGCTCTCCTCGCCCACCAGGAGCTCGAAGCTCGCCAGCAGCGACAGCTCCTGCCGCACCGTGGCAATATGTTCGCCCGCGGCGTTCAGAACGTGCAGCTTGTGGAGCCACGCGGGCTGACCCTCGACGGTGTAGACGACGTTGTCGTCCTCATCGTAGATATCGAAGCTGTCAAAAAAAAACAGCAGACGCTGCTTGAAATACAGCTCCATCGGCTCAGACCTGCCAGCCGCTGAGATAGGCCTCCTGCTCCGGCGTCAGTGCGTCGATGTGCAGGCCCGCGCCATGCAGCTTCAGCCGCGAGACCTCGCGGTCGATCTCCTCCGGGATGTCATAGACCTGCTTACCCAGCTCGGAGGCGTGGTGCAGCAGATACTCCAGCGCCAGCGCCTGCACGGAGAAGCTCGTGTCCATGATCTCGGCCGGATGTCCGTTGCCGGAGGCCAGATTCACCAGGCGGCCCTCGGCCAGCAGGTTCAGCGTGCGGCCGTCCGCCAGCTCATAGCCCGTAATATCCTGCCGGCGCGGATAGACGCGCACCGCCATATCCGCCAGCGCCTCGCAGTCGACCTCGACGTTGAAATGGCCTGCGTTCGAGAGGAAGGCGTTATTCTTCATGACCTCGAAATGCCTGCGCGTCAGCACGTCGCGGCAGCCGGTCGTCGTGACGAACAGGTCGCCCTGCGGGGCAGCCTCGTCCATGGGCATGACGCGGCAGCCGTCCATGGAGGCCTCGAGCGCCTTGATCGGGTCGATCTCCGTGACGATAACGTTCGCGCCCATGCCCTTTGCGCGCATGGCCACGCCGCGTCCACAGTAGCCGTAGCCCGCGACAACGACGGTCTTGCCCGCGACGAGCAGGTTCGTCGTGTGCATGATGGCGTCCCACACGGACTGGCCCGTGCCGTACTTGTTGTCATAATAATGCTTGCACTTCGCATCGTTGACGTTCATCATCGGGAAGGGCAGCACCCCGGCGCGGGCGCGGGCGTGCAGGCGGTGGATGCCGGTCGTCGTCTCCTCCGCGCCGCCGAGCAGGTTTTTGCCCAGATGCGCATAGTCCCCGCTCAGCAGGTCCAGCAGGTCGCCGCCGTCGTCGATGATGAGATCCGGGCAGCACGAGAGCGCCTCGACGAGCAGGCCGCGGTATTCCGCTGCGTTCACGCCGTGCATGGCATAGGTCTCCACGCCCATGGACGCAAGGCCCGCCGCCACGTCGTCCTGCGTGGACAGGGGATTGCAGCCCGTGGCATGCACCTCCGCGCCGCCTGCCGCAAGGCAGAGCGCGAGGAAGGCCGTTTTGGCCTCCATGTGGATGGAAATGGTGATCTTCTTCCCGGCGAAGGGCTTTTCGCGCTCAAAGCGCGCGCGGATCGCCACAAGGGCGGGCATAAAATCCTGCACCCAGCGGATCTTCATCCGGCCGGACTCGGCAAGGGACATATCGCGGACATGGCTCATGGTGATTTCCTCCGTTTCTGGCCTGCGGCCAGTCGAATTTTCTGTTTTTTCTGCCGTTATCATACCACAGCGCCGGTTTTTTTGCAACGTCTTCTAAAATTCACACTTTGTTGCTGGACAAGCCCATGGTTTTACGCTACAATAGCGGTAATAAAGGAGGGATCCGATTGAGCAAACTCAACTATTCCTACCACCGGTTTCTGAACAACAACCGGAACAAGGGAATCCCGAATCTCATGCTGTGGATCTGCATCGGCAACGCGCTGGTCTATTTTCTTTCCCAGTTCGGGACACCGCTGAGCCTGTACAGCGCGCTGTCCTTCGACCCTCAGGCCATTGCTCACGGGCAGGTCTGGCGGCTCTTCAGCTATATTTTCACGTTCGCCGGGATCGGCGATATGAGCATCTACTCCATTTTCAGCGTTGCTCTCGCGCTCTACTGCTCCTATTGGCCCGCCCGCTATCTGGAGCAGCTCTGGGGCTCACTGCGCGTAAACCTGTATTATCTGATCGGCATCCTGGCCATGGATGTCTATGCGATGCTGGTGTATTTCCTGTTCCACGTTTCCTACGGTGTCTCGGCGCTCTATCTGAACCTGTCGATGTTCCTCTCTGTCGCGGCGCTGATGCCGGAAGCGCGCGGCCTGCTGTTTTTCTTCATCCCGGTCAAAATGCGCTGGCTCGCCCTCGTGGACATCGGCGGCATTCTTTATTATCTTGTAAAGGACATCCTCGAAGCCGTCCGGTTCTGGACGCTGTATGGCAGTGCCCTCCTCGGCATCGGTCTCATCCTTGTCGCCTTCCTGCCGATCGTGGCGCAGCTGCCCTGCCTGCTCTTCTGCTGGCATGAGCTGCCGCAGCTCCTGCCGCTGTCGCTGCGCAGGCATGCCTCCCGTGCCGAGCGCAAGCGCCGCGCCGAATTCCGCCGTGCCTCCGCGCCGAAGCAGCAGCCGAACCCCAACTGGGCGCAGAATTATCAGAACCGCGCCGGGGAGCGCCCCTACCGCCACAAGTGCCTTGTGTGCGGCAGAACGGATACGGAATACCCGGACCTTGAGTTCCGCTACTGCTCAAAGTGCAAGGGCTATTGCTGCTATTGCATCGATCATATCAATAACCACGTTCATATTCAGTGAGACAGCATATCGCGCTGTAGGGGAGCGGCATGCCGCTCCCGTCCGCGAAGCGGCAAAAGCAGCGCCAATTCGGAGGAACGCACCGCCCCCAGTGCCGCACTCCCCTGACGTGTCATTGCGAGGCCCCGAAGGGGCCGTGGCAATCTCGGGCAGGCACTGCCGTCCCGCGCAGGCTATCGGCAAAAGCGCAATTGGCTTTTCCCGTTTTAACGCTGCCCTGTACGGCTCGCAGGTGCACAGCCGGGAGAGGCATGCCTCTCCCCTACATAGGAAACTATAAAAACCGCCTCCGTCGGAGTCCTTCCGGCGGAGGCGATTTCCGTATTTTCTTAAATCTCGATCAGCTCATACTCGCGCGAGCCGAGGCCGATCTTCTCGCCGTGCTCCGTCTGGTCCTGCCAGTGCGTCACGGTATGGACGGCATGGAACAGGTCGTCGGAGGAGGCATCCTCGAAGGCGGCGTTCGGGTTGCGCGGCATGCGGCTGCACATTTCGGCGCAGGCCTCGTCCAGCGCGACGGGGTCGAACGAGGCAAACATGCCGACATTCGGGATGACAGGCACGTCGTTCTCTGGGTGGCAGTCGCAGTTCGGCGAAATATCCATGGCAAGGCTGATGTGGAAGCTCGGGCGCCCCTGCACGACGGCCTTGGCATACTCCGCCATCTTGCAGTTGAGCAGGTGGCCGTCCGGGTCGCACACGCCCTCAATGGCATCCATCGGGCACACGGCGATGCAGCGGCCGCAGCCGACACACTTGTTCGTGTCGATGTGCATCTTGCGGTTCTCGATCGTCGGGGCGTCGTGGGCGCAGATCTTGCGGCACGCGCCGCAGCCGATGCACTTGGACTCGTTCACGGCGGGCTTGCCGTCGGCGTGCATTTCCTTCTTGCCCGCGCGGGAGCCGCCGCCCATGCCGAGATTTTTGATCGTGCCGCCGATGCCCGTGGCCTCGTGGCCCTTGAAGTGGGTCAGGGAGATGACGATATCGGCATCCATCAGCGCGCGGCCGATGCGGGCGTTCTTCACATACTCGCCGTCCACCGGAACGGCAACATCGTCCGAGCCCTTCAGGCCGTCGGCAATGATGATATGGCAGCCCGTCGTATAAGGCGTGAAGCCGTTGACATAGGCGGACTCGATGTGGTCGAGGGCATTCTTGCGGCCGCCGACATAGAGCGTGTTGCAGTCCGTCAGGAACGGCTTGCCGCCGAGCTGGCGCACAAGATCCGCGACGGTCTTTGCATAGTTCGGGCGCAGGTAGGCCAAATTGCCCGGCTCGCCGAAGTGCATTTTAATGGCGACGTAGCGGTTCCTGAAATCGATCTGGTCCATCCCCGCCGTCAGCAGCAGACGGGAGAGCTTCTGCTGGATGTTTTCCTCCAGCGTGGTATGGAAGGTGGTAAAGTAGACTTTCGATGCGGCCATGTTGCATACCTCCTGATCGTGGATCGCCTCCCCCGGGTAAGGCAGGCGGTTATCGGGGACATTCCTCTATGGAAAATTATAACGCATCTGCGCAAAAGTTGCAAGCGGACGGAAAAAGGAACGCGTCCTAAAAGTTTAGGACGCGCTCCCGTTATGCAATTGGATGAGAATTACTCGGCGTGATCAACGCTGTACATGTGCTTGATGAGCTCAAGAACCTTGTTGGAGTAGCCGATCTCGTTGTCGTACCAGGAAACGACCTTCACGAAGGTGTCGGTCAGAGCGATGCCGGCCTTGGCGTCGAAGATGGAGGTGCGGGTGTCGCCGAGGAAGTCGGAAGAAACGACGGCCTCGTCGGTGTAACCCAGAACGCCCTTCAGCTCGCCCTCGGAGGCTTCCTTCATGGCGTTGCAGATCTCTTCGTAGGTAGCGGGCTTCGCGAGGTTGACAGTCAGGTCAACGACGGAGACATCCAGCGTCGGAACACGCATGGACATACCGGTCAGCTTGCCGTTCAGCTCGGGGATGACCTTGCCGACAGCCTTGGCAGCGCCGGTGGAAGACGGGATGATGTTGCCGGAAGCAGCGCGGCCGCCTCTCCAGTCCTTCAGGGACGGGCCGTCAACGGTCTTCTGGGTAGCGGTGGTGGAGTGAACGGTGGTCATGAGGCCGTCGGTGATGCCGAACTTGTCGTTCAGGACCTTGGCGATCGGGGCCAGGCAGTTCGTGGTGCAGGAAGCGTTGGAGACGAAGTTCATGTCCTTCGTGTACTTGTCGAAGTTGACGCCGCAGACGAACATCGGGGTAGCGTCCTTGGACGGAGCAGACATGACGACCTTCTTGGCACCGGCAGCCAGATGGCCGGCAGCCTTCTCCTGAGTCAGGAACAGGCCGGTGGACTCGACAACATACTCAGCGCCGAGCTTGCCCCAGGGCAGATCAGCGGGGTTGCGCTCTGCAGAGATGGGGATCTCCTTGCCGTTGACAATGATGGAGTTCTCGGTAGCCTCGACGGTGCCGTTGAACTGGCCATGCATGGTATCGTACTTCAGCATGTAAGCGAGGTAGTCAGCCGGGCACAGATCGTTGATGCCGACAACTTCGATTTCCGGGAAGTTCAGGCTTGCACGGAAGACCATACGGCCGATACGGCCAAAACCATTGATACCAACTTTGATAGACATAATGCGTATCCTCCATTTACGTTTGTTCCGCCGGTGCTTTGTCCGACGGTGCGATAATAATAGGATCTTGCGGTTTTTCAGCCTTTTTATTATAGCGAAATTCGCAAAAATCCGCAATCGTCAAATTTCATCAATTTCTACGGGTTTTACAGGGAAAATTGAGAAAATTGTAGAGAATCGGGATATTCCCTGACAATTTTGCGCACTTACTCCACAATGCCGAGCTCACGCAGCCGGGCAAGAAATTCCTCGACATCCGCGCGGACCTGCTCTGCGGGCGCGCCCTCGAATTCCTGCAGCAGGCCCTGCGTCAGCGCCTCGGCATCCGCCGCCTCCGGCAGCATGCGCCACAGGGCCGCGCCGGTCTCGTTAAGCGTCAGCATGCCGTTGAGGTCCAGCGCCGTTTTCCCGGCTGGGACCAGCAGCGTCTCTCCCGCGATCTCCCGCAGGACAAAATCAAGTTTTACGTTCATGGGGCCGTCCTTTCCGCGGATCGCTCCGCCGGTTTCCTGCCTTATATTTTCGGCTTGTCAAAAAGGCCCTTTCGGATTTTTCCGCCAGACTGCTTTCCAAATTGCAAAGCAAAAATTCGGCCGGGCAGGTCTTTTGACAGTCTGATTTTATCACAAGACAGGTCTTCCTGCAAGCATTCGCGCGCAAAAAAGGACTTTTTCGCTCAATCCCTGCGCAGGACCGGCAGCAGCCGCACGCACAGGAGCGTCGTCACAACGATCTTCAGCGCGTCAAATGGCAGGAAGATCAGGCAGCCGGACACGATAGTCTTCTGAATGCTCCACTTGCCTGCCAGCACGAAGTACATATAGGGAAGGCCGATCAGGTACAGCACGGCGAGGCCCGCCACACAGGCCAGCGCGATGCGGAGCATACCGCGAACAGCGTGGCCGCGGAGTGTCGAGGCCTTCAGGTCGCGGGTCAGCAGACCGATGACCATGGCCATGAGCGGCAGACCGAGCAGGAAGCCGCACGAGGGCTTTGCCAGATACATCAGGCCGCCGCCCTCCGTGAAGATGGGCAGGCCGATGAGGCCGAGCAGAACATAGACCACCTGCGAGGCCGCTCCCCACCACGGACCGAGCAGGATGCCGGCCATGGAGGTGAAGAACACCTGCAGCGTAAAGGAAATTTCCCCGGCAGGAATGCGGAGGAAGGCGCCGATGGCAGTGAGCGCGGCAAACAGGGCCGTAAGCACGAGCGGCAGGACCGTGCTGCGTGCGCGGGAGGAATGGGTGTTGTTCATGAAATTTTCTCCGTTCTCTTTTCTCTTTTTGATTTCCGTCTGCACCGGTGGGCGCGGTACAGACGGTTTACATTTTGCCTGCGTCAGGTTTACGATAGGCGCAAGCAGTTCGCCGCCTCGCAGCGGCGATCGCGCGGTCCCACCCGAAAAAAGGCATTTACAGCCCGGAAAAAATCGGGTATACTGGAACCGGCAAACGTATTATACCGGACGGGGTCCGGAATTGCAACCATTATTTTGGAGGGAATGCCATGGGAAAGGCAGAGGTGCTGTCCCTGCTGCGGGACGGCGAATATGTCTCCGGAGAGGAGATCAGCCGCACGCTCGGCGTCACGCGTGCCGCCGTCTGGAAGGCCGTGCAGGCGCTACGGGCCGACGGCTGCAGCATTGACTCCGTGCCGAATCGGGGCTACTGCCTGCACCGGCCGGAATCGGCCCTGAGCGATGCCGCCGTGCACGCGCTGCTGGAAGGCTGCCCCTGGCCCGTCAGTGTCCTGCCCACGGTGGACTCGACGAACACCTATGCCAAGGCGCAGGCCGCACTCGGCGCGCCGCACGGGAGCGTCTATATCACCGGCCGCCAGACCGGCGGGCGCGGCAGGCGCGGCCGGACGTTCGTCTCGCCGCCGGGCGGTGTGTACCTTTCCGTCCTGCTGCGGCCGCAGCGCGAGGCCGCGGAGCTGCTGTGGCTGACGGCTGCCGTCGCCGTGGCCATCCGCCGCGCCATCCGGGACTGCTGCCCGGCCGATGTCGGCATCAAGTGGACGAACGATCTGGTCATCGGCAAGCGGAAGGTCTGCGGCATCCTGACGGAGCTGGCGGCAGAGGCCGACAGCGGCATGCTGGAATATGCCGTGGTCGGCATCGGCGTAAACTGCAACACGGACACGCCCGCCCTGCCGGAGCCGGCGCGTGATGTGGCCGTCTCACTGCGGGAGGCCGTCGGCACGGCCGTCGACCCCAATGCCCTCGCCGCGGCCATGGTGCGCCGTCTGCAGGAGCTGGACGCACAGCTGCCCGGGGCGCTGCCGCAGTGGCTGGCGGAATATGCCGGAGTCTGCGTGACGCTGGGGCAGGACGTGCAGATCCTGCGCGCCGGAGAGACGCGCCTTGCCCACGCCATCGGCATCGACGAGGCCGGCGGCCTGATCGTCCGCTACCCGGACGGCACGGAGGGCGTCGTCAGCTCCGGCGAGGTCTCCGTCCGCGGGATGTATGGATATGTCTGATATTTTATAGGCGCAATTGACAGGGGAAGAGCACGCCCCGCCCGGCGCTGCACCGGCAGCCGGTACAGACTGCCGTTAAAATGGTAAAATCCAGTTGCGTCTGTAGCGGCGCTTAGTAAGCGCCATGCGCACCCGCAAATCCTGCGGTACAAATTCAGTGGCAATGGCCACCAGATTTGTCATTCCGAGGGCCTCACGCCATAGAATTCATGCCGCAATCATTGCCAGCCTCCATGGCGCTCACTGAGCGCCGCTACAATATGGTATATATGATCTGAAAGGAGTTTTTCTTATGAACGAAGTTCTGAACTGTCTCGAGACCCGCCGGAGCTGCCGGGCCTATCGCCCGGAGCAGGTGCCGGAGGAGGCGCTGCAGGAGATCCTGCGCGCCGGGCTTTACGCGCCGAGCGGCATGGGCCGCCAGTCCGTAAAGCTCCTTGTCGTGCAGGACCCCGCCGCGATCGCCGCACTGGAGCGGCTGAACGGCGGTGTGCTCGGCAGCCCGGACGCTCACCCGTTCTACGGCGCGCCGACCGTCTGCGTCGTGCTGGCAGATGCCGCCGCGTTCACAGCCGTGGAGGACGGCTCGCTCGCGCTCGGTAACCTGATGAACGCCGCGCACAGCCTCGGCATCGCCAGCTGCTGGATCCACCGCGCCCGTGAGGTCTTCGCCTCGGCCGAGGGAAAGGCCCTGCTGCAGCAGTGGGGCGTCGAGGGCGAGTGGATCGGCATCGGCCACTGCATCCTTGGCTATGCCGCGGAGCCGGAGAAGCCTGCCGCCCCGCGTCTGGAGGGCCGCATCGTCCGCATCTGAGCTGAAAATTCACAATTATCCCCTTGCGAAATTCTTATTTTGCGGTATACTATAACTACCATTTCAATACGGGAGGTCAATTTCATGAAGAATAATCTGAAGCTCATTCTGGGCATCATCGGCGGTGTCGTCGTTGTCGGCAGCATTGCAGTCGCCATGATCCACTTCTGGGACGATCTGAAGAAGCTCCTTCCCTGCTTCGGCAAGTGCGACGAGGGCCTTGACGATTTCGACGAGATCGAGGCGTAAAATCTCATAAAAAAGCGCTGCGGCCGTGAGGCGCACTCCGTAAGGAAGTGCGCCTCAATTATATTCGCCTGACGGCGAGTGATATTGTCCTTTGGACAGTGATATTATGCTTCGCATCGTGATATTGCCTGCGGCAGTTTAACAGGCGAATATATATCACAAAAGCCGAGCAGCTTTTATATCACGTTCCGAAAAGGAAAATATCACTCCGGGCAAAGCCCGGAATATCATTTTCGTCCATAGGTACAGCGAGCATCGGATCTTGTCACCAAAATCCAGTATCGATCCGTTTTCGGATCGCGCCAAAAGAAGTGGCTGTCTCAAAATGCGAATTGTAAGAGAATAGTTCCCTTCAAAAGTTAGATAAATGCCGTGGAAATCCAGTTTTAATTGGATTTCCACGGCATTTATTGTTGGGCTAATTTTCAGAAAATTCTATTTTGAGATAGCCCATTCTTCCTTATGAAGCCTCTTCTGATCCGCAGCGCTTTTCATTTGCTCTTAAAATACACCGGTAATACAGTAGCGATCCGTATCGGGGTCGAGCTCGGCGGCATAGACGCACGAGCCGTCCGGCGGGACCAGCGCATACCGCTCCGTCTCGCCCTCCAGCCGGAAGCAGACATAGGGGATGCCGTCGTCCTGAATGAGACGGCTGTCATAGAGCTCCCAGTCCTCGTCCGCACCGGCAGCCTCGCGCAGGACCGCCTCCGCATTCCAGCAGGTATCCATGAGATATTCCTTCTGCGGCGAGCCCCAGCGGCCGTTGTAGGTCAGGTATTCTCCAAAATCGCTGCCGTCCGGCGCCGTCACGGTCAGATAATACATCGCGCCGCCGTCCGGGCGGTCGAACGAGCCGCCGATGACATCGCCCTGCCCGGTGCGGAACGAATAGAGGGCCTTGTCGCCGACATTCAGCCGCCCGCTCTCCCACGTCACGCCGAACACATTGACCCACGAGCCAACATATTTTGCCACGATATAGGCACGGTCATATTCGCCCGCGGGGCCAGGCTGTGTTGCCGTCAGATCCAGGCCGTCGAACGGCTCGTTGAACATCACGCCGAGTGCGCCGTCCGGCGCATCGGGGGCGGCTGCGGTGAATGCCTCGTTGATCTCCGGCTCCTCCGGCGTTTCTGCCGTCGGATCGGTCTCCTGCGCGGAAGGCTGCGTCTGCTGCGTGCCCGCTGTCGTTTCCGTTCCGCGGGTCGCGGGCTGGGTGCCAGGCTGCGTCCCGCCCGGCTCCGATGCATCCGCCCCCGTCGGGCTGCAGGCGCACAGGCCCAGCAGCAGGGCCGCAAGAAGAATGGCGATCCCTCGTTTCATACGATGTCCCTCCCGATCTGTCTTCCCGGACTGTTTCTTTTATTAGACGCACCTGCCGGGGAAATGTTCCGCCCGTTCCAAAATTTTTCGCTGCGCGGATCCGCCGATTTCCGCGCGCGGTGCTTGCCGCTTTCCCGGAACTGTGGTATAATCATCTCGAAATTTTTGTTGTACGGAGTATGAAGCACCATGCCGGGAATCACCCTAACCGAAGAAGAGGTCCGCAAGCTCACCTCCTGCGGCAATCCGGATGCCGCAGTTTTATTTTTATACCGCAAGGCGGAACTGCCGCGCGAAACAGCGCTGGCTGCCCTGCACTTCACCGTCCCGCGCATGGTCGGCGCGACGGACACGCTGCGCCAGCTTGGCCTGTGGCAGGAGGAGCGCCCGGTGCATCCCACGCCGGAGCGCCCACAGTACACCGAAGAGGACCTGAAGCGCGAGCAGCAGGCGGGCGACGGCCGCTTCCGCAATCTCGTCGGCGAGGCGCAGCGCCGTCTCGGCCGCACGCTCTCCACAGAGGAGCTGAAGATCCTGCTCTCGCTCATCGATTATCTCCGCCTGCCGACGGAGGTCGTGGGTGTGCTGCTCTATTACTGTCTGGAGCGCAGCCGCCGCCGCGATTCGCGCGCGCCGTCCATGCGCGCCATTGAAAAAGAGGCCTATCGCTGGGCGGATGAGGGCATCGACACGCTGGAGACCGCCTCGTTCTATGTGCAGCAGCAGCTGCAGCTCCACACCCGTGTGCAGCAGCTGCGCCAGCTGCTGCAGATCGACCAGCGCCGCCTGACTCCCGCGGAGGAGAAATATCTGGTCTCGTGGATCCGGATGGGCTTCCGCGACGACACGATCCGCATGGCCTATGAGCGCACCTGTCTGAACACCGGGGCACTCAAATGGGCGTACATGAATTCCATTCTGACAAGCTGGCACGAGCAGAACCTGCACACGCCGGAGGAAATTCTCGCCGGGGATGCCCCGCGCAAGCCGGAGCAGCGCCGCACCAGCGCCTATCAGCAGCATGACGCCGCGCTGAGCCCGCTGGCGCAGGAGGCCGTGGCCCGCATGCTGGCAGAGGAGGACGATTGAGATGGCATACAGCGAACAGGTGCTCCATCGCGCCCGCGCGCGGCTGGAGCAGGCCAAGGCGGAGCGTGAGCAGGAGAACGCCGCCCACAGAGCGGACGCCTATGCCCGCTATCCCCGTCTGGCCGAGATCGATAACGAGCTGCGCCGCACCATGGCCGAGCTGATGGCCGCGGCCCTGCAGCGCGGCGAGGACCCGTCGCAGGCCGTCGCCGCCGTCCGGGAAAAGAATCTCGCGCTCCAGCGGGAGCGCAGCTGGATCCTTGAGGCCGGAGACTTTGAGGACGGCTATCTGGACGACACGCCCGTGTGCGCCAAGTGCGGCGGGCGCGGCTATGTCGGCGCGCAGATGTGCTCGTGCCTGCGCGAGCTGTGCCGGCAGGAGCAGAAAAAGGAGCTGACGAGCCTGCTCGGCAGCGGCCGGGAAACGTTTGAAAATTTCCGTCTCGACCTTTATCCCGCCGAGTATTCCGAGAGCGTACGCACCAGTCCCCGCGCCCTCATGCAGCGGAATTTCAACCACTGCCGGAAGTATGCGCAGAATTTCACGATGCAGTCCGGGAACATGCTGTTCTCCGGCGCAACGGGCCTCGGCAAGACGTTCCTGTCCGCCTGCATCGCGCGCACGGTGGCCGACCGCGGCTACAGCGTTGTATACGATACGGCCATTCACCTGTTTTCCGATTTTGAAGCGGAAAAATTTGACATGTCGCAGGAGGAAAACCGCGGGCTTTCCCAGCGCTACCTGCAGTGCGACCTGCTCATCATCGACGACCTCGGCACGGAAATGACGACGCAGTTCGTCTGCTCCGCCCTGTACCATGTGGTAAACACCCGCCTGATGGAATCGCGCCCGACGATCATCTCCACGAATCTGACGCCGGAGCAGCTGTCCGTGCGCTATTCCCCGCAGATCGCCTCGCGCCTGCTCGGCACCTATCGCCTGATCCAGTTCGTCGGGCAGGATATCCGGCGGATGTGAAGATCAAAGCATCATCGCTCATCATTTCGATTCTATAGGAAGCCGGGCAGATGCGTGAAAAAATTTGAGAGGAGGTTATGCTATGTCTTTGCCGCCCAAAACAACGGATGAGCTCATGGATTATCTGAACACGAGCAAAAACATTGCGATTTCCGGCAGTGAACAAAAGCGGCATCTTCGGAACATGGGATACTACCATGGCTATAAAGGTTATCGCTATATTCGAAATTCTGCAAATCGGATTCCATATACTAAGTTCGACGAATTGACAGCAATTTATGAATTTGATTCGCACCTGAAGGCACTTTTCTATCCGCCGGCAATGCGAATTGAAACCGCTTTGAAAAATTATGTTCTGGAGAGCATCATTGCCATCGGAAAATCCGATAATTTTATTGATATATACGCAGATCTGCTTGACAACTATAAGCAGTATCAGTTTAGTCCCTCAGGATCGCACAATGCAAAAGCCGATCAATACAAAGCAGAATTAAAGCGTCGGCTTGACTTACGTAACCGAATATACCGTGTTCAGACAGATTCCTTCTGCAGCGGGAATCCAATTGCAGAACACTATCTGAACAAGGACATCAATCTCCCGATCTGGGCAATCTTTGAATTGCTGAGTCTTGGTGAATTTGGCCGATTTGTTTCCTGCCTGAATCTACATTGCAGGCAAGATATTTCCAGGCGTCTTGGCATACGACAGTCAGATGATACCGGCGCTACTCTGCCGCAACGTTTGATCTATACGTTGAAAGATCTTCGTAATGCCATTGCGCATGATGACGTTATTTTCGATGTACGTTTTCGGACAGGGAAGATCGACCAGCAGGTAGGCAACGCAGTGTCAAATCACTTTTCTATCCCTCCGCTCCGTTTTGATACGATCACGGACTACTTAGTTCTTCTTGTCTATCTGCTTTCCTTGCTGCACTTTCCTGTTGCAACCGGTACCCACTTGATCTCCAGCTTTTCCGACGAGGCAGAACAACTTCATAGCGCTGTTCCGACTTCGGTGTATCACCAGATTCTTTATACAGATCAGGCCGCAAAACTGCATGCGCTGAAGCAGTATTTAGAGCAATCGTAAAAATAATGACCAAAATTACAGAAAATTCTTGCTTTTTTGCGTCTCATATCGTATACTATAGAAGCGAATTGCGGTATGTCTCTGCGGAGCATACTCGGGGGGATCGGATGCGTCTGGTCCCTCTTTTTATTTGAAATTTCTATCCGCACAGGATAAAAACGGTCCGGCCGTGTCTGCAGAGTCCTGCAGCGCGGCCGGTCGCATTTTTTAACAAGGGAATTCCGCCGGGATTTTCTAAGCCGTTTCTTCGATTTCCGCGCCATATTAACAGCGAGAAAAACGCGGGAGGACGAAAAAATGAATCGAATTTTCAAGCAATTGGCAGCCGTCCTGCTGGCGCTCGTGCTTCTGGCGGGCACGGCGCTGGCTGCGCTGCCGGATAGGCTCATCCCCGGCGGGCAGGCCATCGGCCTGCAGCTGCAGACGGACGGCGTTTCCATCGTGGAGCTGGCGCAGGACAACCCCTGCGCGCGGGAGGCAGGGCTGCGGCGCGGCGACGTCATCCGCGCCATTGACGGCGAGCGGGTCAGCACGGTCCGGCAGGTCACGGCAGCCGTCTCCGCCTCGGACGGGCAGGCGCTGACCATCCGCTATGAGCGCGGCGGCAAGGCAGCCGAAACGGCCGTGCAGCCCCAGAGAACCGCGGACGGCTGGCGGCTCGGCGTGTTTGTCCGTGACAGCATCACCGGCATCGGCACCGTCACCTATTATGACCCGGAGAACGGCACGTTCGGCGCGCTCGGCCACGGTGTCTGCGACAGCAGCGCCCTGCTCCCGCTGCGCAGCGGCCTTGCCCTGCCCGCCGCCGTCACATCGGTCACGCGCGGCGAGGTCGGAACGCCCGGCGCGCTGCACGGGGCTGTGACGGGGCGCAGCCCATGCGGAACGATCCGCAGCAACACGGAGCGCGGCATTTTCGGCACCATGACACCGCCGCAGGACGCTTCCCCGCTGCCCACGGCCGCCGCCGCGCAGGTCCACACCGGCAGCGCGACGATCCTCTCCAACGTTTCCGGCACGGAGACGCGCGAATATGCCGTGCAGATCGTCTCCGTCGAGCCGGATGAGCCGCAGGGGCGCAATCTCCGGCTGGCCGTCACGGACAGCACCCTGCTGGCACAGACCGGCGGCATCGTGCAGGGCATGAGCGGCAGCCCCATCCTGCAGGACGGGCGGCTCGTCGGCGCGGTCACGCATGTTCTGGTCAATGAGCCGGCGGCGGGCTACGGCATCCTGATCGAAAATATGCTGGCCGCGGCAGGGTAGCATAAAAAGAACGTAAAACAGATGGCTGCCGGACTGCAAAGGATTCTTGCAGCCTGTTGCAGGAATCCTTTTCAAAGGCCTTTCCGCTGCGGGCAAGCTGCAGGTATGAACGGGGATTCTGGCGTTTTTCCTGCATGATACGTGTTACAGCCTGAACCGTCTGCCAGCGGCAGACGGTTCCTTTTTCTTTTTCTGCAGAAAACAGCATGGACGCAGCTGTCGGATTTCGATACAATGTGTGAAAAAAATTGGGTTAACTCCCTATTCCCAACGAAACCATCCCGCAGATTTTCCGTCTGCATAAACAGAATGCTTCTGCAGCCGCAGAGGCGCGGCAGGAGGCACGAGACCTATGGGCGACGACGAGATTTTGCAGCTGTTCTACCACCGGGTAGAATACGCCATCAGCGCGGTGGAGGAAAAATACGGCAGGCTCTGCCGCTCCGTTGCGCGCGGCATCCTGAAGGATGAGCGCGACGTGGAGGAGTGCGTAAACGACACCTGCATGCGCGCATGGAACGCCATCCCGCCGGAAAAGCCGCGCTCGCTCGAGGCCTATCTTGTGCGCATCACGCGCAACCTGGCGCTCGACCGCTATGCCTATCATCACTCGCAGAAGCGCGAGACCGCGCTGACGGAGGCCTATGAGGAGCTGGAGGCCTGCCTGCCGCTGGCAAAGGACGGCCCGGAGGAGGCCGCCATGGTGCAGGAGCTGCAGCGCACACTCAATGATTTTCTGCGCGCACAGCCCGAGGATGCCCGGCGGTTTTTCCTGCGGCGCTACTGGTACGGCGAGAGCATCGCCGAGATCGCCGAGGCCTGCGGCGCAGGCTCCGGCCGCATCCGCAGCTCGCTGTTCCGCACCCGCGCGCGGCTCCGCAGGAGGCTGGAAGAGGAAGGAGTATTTCTATGAAGCAGGATGACCGGTTTTTCCGCCTGATGCACGCCGTGGACGACGATCTGCTCGAGGAGGCCATGCAGCCGGTGCGCCGCCGCAGGCACGTCTGGATTCCGCTTGCAGCCGCGGCCTGCCTGTGCATCGCCGCCGCGCTGGCTGCCGTGCCGCTGCTGCGCGCTCCGGCCCGGCAGGATGTGCAGCCGGACGGCACGCAGAAGCAGTCCGGCACGAGCGCAACGGAGGCAGCTGTCCCCTCCTCCATCACAACCGATGCAAAGGCGATCATGGACCTCGGCTATACGCTGGCCGTCCCGGCGGATTCGCAGGACGTGGTCTATTCTCTGGTCCCGACGGATTCCGACATTCCCATGGCGCAGGTATGCTATGTGAGCAACGGGATCAGATATACGGCGCGCTCCCTGAAGACGGACTCCGCCGCCGATCTGACCGGTTCATCGGCAAACTGGACGCAGGAGCTGTCCTGGAGCGACGCCGGTCTTGCCATGGACCTGCGCACGGACGGTGAGGAGAGCTGGGTTGGCTGGTATGCCGGAAGCACGGGAACACAGTGGGCGCTCGGTGCCGAGGATTCGGCGCAGAGCGTGCTGCATAGCGCCTGCGGCATTCTGAAAACACTGGGCTACGATGTCGCGGTAGCACCGGATGATGCGGAAGATGTGACCTATGGCGTGCTGGAGATCGACGGGCAGACCGTGGCGGAGACAACGTTCACGCTGGACGGCATCTCCTACCGCTGGCATATGGGCATGAGCGACAGCGCAGACCCGGAGCGCCTTGTGGACCTCTCCGGCTCAGAGCGCGTCTATCCGCACACGGAGGAGACGACCATCCGCTGGTGCCGGGCAGAGCTTTCGGACGATCCCGGCAATGCGGGCTGCAAACTCATCTGGATCGATATCGCGCCGGGACTTGCCTACAGCCTTGAGACGGACGGCACGGTACCGCCCGAAGCGCTGCAGGAGCTGGCAGAGTCGCTGTTTGTCCCCGCGCAGGGAGAATAAATAACGGGTTATTAACGAACCATTTGGGGCTTGCTGCGGTGTTCGCAGCAAGCCCGTTTTTTATCCGACGATCGTCCCAGGCGCGTCCGAGAACGCAGAGCAGACCTCCAGCACGACGTGCTCCCGGCGCGCCAGCTCCACGCAGCGGTCATGCAGCACGCGTGCTCCGCCGCGGGCCAGCAGAAGCATATCATCATAGGAGATGCGGCCGTATTTCACGGCGTCTGGATGCAGACGCGGGTCGCGGTCATAGACGCCGTCGACATCCGTATAAATGCGGCAGAGATCGGCGTGCAGGAAGGCCGCCAGCGCGACCGCCGTCGTATCGGAGCCGCCGCGGCCGAGCGTCGTGATATCCCCGGCGGTGTCCACGCCCTGAAAGCCCGCTGCCAGCACGACGCGCCCGGCCCGCAGCTCCCGCTCGATGCGGTCGCCGCGCAGGCCCAGCACCCGCGCGCTGCCGTGGCTGCCGTCCGTCTGCAGGCCCATCTGCCAGCCGCACAGGCTCACAGCCGGGACGCCGAGACGCGCCAGCGCCAGCGCGCACAGGCTGACGGAGACCTGCTCGCCCGTGGACAGCAGGCTGTCTGCCTCCCGCCCGGCGCAGTCCGGGTCGATCTCCCGCCCGCGCGCGAGCAGGGCATCCGTTGCGCCCGCCTGCGCCGAGAGCACGGCGACGACCTCGTCCCCGGCGCGGTGGGCCGCGGCGATGCGCCGCGCCGCGCGGTACAGCCGCCGTGTGTCGCCGACGGACGTGCCGCCGAACTTATAAATGACACGAGCCAAGAAAATTCCTCCTTTCCCGCTGCATTCTATGCCGCCGCGACACGCGCTGCCACGAAATGAGTTTACTTCCGACCTGTTTTGTGGTAAACTTATCAAAGTGTTTTTTGTGAGGTGAGAGCCAGTGCGCTCCGGCTTTGCGCGCCTGCATCCGCTGGTGGACCTGACGTTCTTCGTGCTGGTGCTTGCGTTTGCCATGTTTTTATCCCATCCGGCCGTGCAGCTTGCGGGGCTGGTGTGCGCGGCGCTGTTCGCCCTGCGCTGCACCGGCCGCGGCTTCGGCCGCCGGATGGCCATGCTGCTGCCGCTGATGCTGCTGGCGGCGGTCGTCAATCCGCTCGTATCCCATCAGGGCGTGACCGTCCTGTTCCGTTTCCCTTCCGGAAACGCCTGCACGCTGGAATCCGTGCTCTATGGCATTTCCGCCGCTGTGCGGCTCGGCACGGCCGTGCTCTGGTTCATGGGGTGGAACGCCGTGATGACGTCCGATAAATTTGTCTATCTGTTCGGCAGGATCCTGCCGTCGCTGTCCCTGACGCTGTCCATGGGCCTGCGCTTCGTGCCGCGCCTGCTGCGGCGCACGCGCGAGGTCGCACAGGCGCAGAAGCTGGCCCGGCCCGCGGAGCGCGGCTGGCTGGCGGGCATCCGCCGCGCCGGTCGCGTCGTGTCCATCGTGGTCACCTGGGCACTGGAAAATGCCCTCGATACGGCGGACTCCATGAAGAGCCGCGGCTATGGTCTGCCGAAGCGAACGGCGTTTTCGCTGTTCCGCTTTACGCTGCGGGACGGCATCTGCCTCGGCATACTGGCCGCGCTGGGCGGGGCCGTTCTGGCCGGGAGCCTGACCGGCGGGCTGAAATGGTGGTACTACCCCGCGCCCGGCGGCGCGGCCGGTGCACAGGCTGCGCTCTGGACGGCAGCCTTCACGCTGCTGGCCGCATTTCCCCTGATCTTTGACGCAAAGGAGGCGATCCAATGGCGGGCATCACGGTCTCGCACCTGAGCTTTACCTATCCGCAGGAGACGGTCTCTGCCCTGCAGGACGTCTCGTTTTCCGTGGAGGAGGGCGAGTTCCTCACGCTTATTGGCCCGTCCGGCGGCGGCAAATCGACGCTGCTGCGCGCGCTGAAGCCCGCGCTGACGCCGCACGGCAGCTTTACGGGAGATATTTCCTTCTTCGGCGAGCCGCTTTCCGCGCTGGACGCGCGGCGGCAGGCCGCCGAGATCGGCTTTGTGCTGCAGAAGCCGGACGACCAGATCGTCACGGACCGCGTGTGGCACGAGCTGGCCTTCGGTATGGAGAGCCTCGGCTTTGCCACGCCGGTCATCCGCCGCCGCGTGGCGGAGATGGCAAGCTTTTTCGGCATTGAGGAATGGTTCTCCCGCCCGGTGGAGGCCCTGTCCGGCGGGCAGAAGCAGCTTCTGAATCTGGCCTCCGTCATGGCGCTGCAGCCGCGCGTGCTGCTGCTCGACGAGCCGACATCCCAGCTCGACCCCATTGCGGCCGCCGATTTTCTGAACGCCGTGGCGCGCATCCGCCGCGAGCTCGGCACAACGGTCATCCTGAGCGAGCACCGGCTGGAGGAAGCCCTGCCGCTGTGCGACCGCGTGCTGGCGCTGGAGCAGACCGTTCTGGCCCACGGCACGCCGCAGGAGGTCAGCCGCACCCTGCGCGCGGCCGATAGTCCCGTTTATTTCTCCATGCCGACGCCGGTACGCGTCAGCGGCTCCGTCGGCGCGGACGAGTGCCCCGTGACCGTGACGGAGGGGCGGCAGTGGCTGGCGCGCTACGCCGCCGCGCACCCGCTGGCAGACGTCCCGCCGCGCAGGCTCCGCCCCGCCGGAGAGGAGCTGCTCGGCCTGAAGGACGTCTGGTTCCGCTATGAAAAGGCCGGCGAGGACGTGCTGCAGGACCTGAGCTGCAGCTTTGCCCGCGGCCAGCTGACTGCCCTGCTCGGCGGCAACGGCAGCGGCAAGACGACGACGCTGAGCCTGCTGGCCGGTCTGCGCCGCCCGCTGCGCGGCAAGCGCTTCTGCCGGACCGAGCACATCGGCCTTCTGCCGCAGGACCCGCAGATGCTCTTTGACCGCGCCACGGTCCGCGATGAGCTGCGGGAGCAGCTCGCCTCCCTGCCGGAGACGGAGCAGGCGCGGCGCATGCAGGAAATGGCCTGCTTCTGCCGTCTGGAGGGCCTGCTGGACCGGCATCCCTACGATCTTTCCGGCGGCGAACAGCAGCGCGCCGCGCTGGCCAAGCTGCTGTTGGCCGGGCCGGAGCTTCTGCTGCTCGACGAGCCGACAAAGGGCATGGACGCGCAGGTCAAGCGCGAGCTGGCCGCGATCCTGAACGGTCTGCTGGAGCAGGGCGCGACGGTCGTCATGGTCAGCCACGACGTTGAATTCTGCGCGCAGTATGCCGACCGCTGCCTTCTGATGTTCGACGGCTCCATCGCAGCCGAGGGCGGCCCGACGGACTTCTTCGCCGGGAATCACTTCTATACGACGGCCGCGAACCGCATGGCCCGCCGCCTGCTGCCGCAGGCCGTGACGTGCGAGGAGCTGATCGCCGCCTGCGGCGGCACGGAGGCCCCGCCCCCGGAGCGGCGCGAGCCGCCCGCAGCCCCGCCGAAGGACCTGCTGCACCCGCCGGAGGTCAAGCCGCTGCCGCACTGGCGCAGCCTCGGCGCGCTCGGGCTGCTCGGCTGCGTCGTCACGCTGTTCCTGCAGCTGACGCACAAAATCTCGATCCCGTTTCTGGCTGCCGTGCCGCAGGGCGCGCTGTGCGTGGGGCTGGCGTTTCTTCTCATCGGCGCGATGCTGCTCGTCTCGCGCAGGACGGGCCGCGCCTCGGAGGCAGGCCCGCGCAGGCATTTGACCAAGCGGACGTGGGTCTCGCTCGGCGTGATCGCACTGGCTGTTCCCGCGACGATTCTCTGCGGCGTGTATCTGCTGGGCGACCGGAAATATCTGTTCATCTCGCTGCTCGTGCTGCTGGAGGTCATGCTGCCGTTCGCCCTGCTGTTTGAGCGGCGCGGCCCGACGGCGCGCGAGCTCGTGCTGCTGGCCGTGCTCTCGGCCCTGTGCGTGGCCGGGCGCGCGGCGTTCTCCGCCCTGCCGCAGTTCAAGCCGGTGCTGGCCCTTGTCATCGTCAGCGGCGTGGCCCTCGGCGGCGAGGCTGGTTTCCTCACGGGGGCGCTTGCCATGCTGCTGTCGAACGTCATGTACGGGCAGGGGCCGTGGACGCCGTGGCAGATGTTCGCCATGGGCCTGTGCGGCTTTCTGGCGGGCGTGCTCTACCGCCGCGGGCTGCTGCGGCGCGGCCGCGTGAGCCTGTGCATCTACGGCGCGCTGTCTGCCCTGCTCATCTACGGCGTGCTGATGAACGTCTCGTCCGCCCTGCTGTGGCAGAGCCCGGTGAGCTGGGCAACGATCGGGGCCTATCTGCTCTCCGGCTTCCCGGTGGACTGCGTCCACGCCGCGGCGACGGTCTGCTTCCTGTGGCTGTTCGGCGAGCCGATGCTCGAAAAGCTCGACCGCATCAAGGTCAAATACGGTCTTCTCGCCTAGCTTTATGCGGGTCATTATTTCGTTCTTTCGGGCTGCGCCGCACAATTGATCGAGAGCATTCGCCGAGAGATTTTTGGTCGAGCCAAGGTTTGGGAAGTGCAGGCGTACTTTGTGTACTCCAAACTTCCCGAACCGATGGATCGGCAAAAAATATCCGGCGAAGGCCGATGATGAATTGTGCGGCGCTGCCCATACAAAAAAAGTCCCCTCGGATATGAAATCCGAGGGGATAGTCTGCATTTTGGGTCCGGCGCGCCGCGCCGGGGTCGGGAAGTACACTCGCATTGGATAAGCTGTAGCGCCATTATAGCACGTTCTGCCTGCGAAGTCTGTCGAACTCAGCAGGCGGCGTGCTTTTTTGTCTGCACGGTGCACCACACGATGGCCGCACCGGCGGCGGAAGCAATCGTGCAGACCGTCAGCAGCAGCGGCACACCCGAGGCGTCGAGCAGCGCGCCGCCGAGCACGTTCGCGGCGACCGCGCCGATCGTTCCGGCCGCGCCAAGGAAGCTCTGGCCCTTGACGGCGTCCTGCACGGGGATGATCTCGTTGACATAATACACCGAGCTGACGGTATAGAGGGCGAAGCCGCCCATCTGCATGCACTGGGCCAGATAGAACCCGGCCGTTCCGGGCAGAACGAGCGTCAGCAGCAGCCAAAGCGTGAAAAACAGGCCGGACAGCCGCAGCCAGGCCCCGCTGCCCGCCTTCCGCAGCAGGAATGGGAAGCCAAACAGGATGGGAAGCTCCAGCAGGGCCGCAAGCATCGTCGCCGTTCCCTGCGCATCGGCGTTGCCCTTCCACTGGGCCACGCGGTAGAGATAGCTTGCCAGCGTGTTATGGCCGAAGAACAGCAGGAACGCGCCCGCCAGCAGCAGGCAGAAGCGCGGGCTGCCGCGCAGGAACCGGCCAAGGCCGGAGGCCCGCTCCGTCTCCGCCTCCGGCGCATCCTCCGCCGTGCGGGGGAAGCAGAACGCCGTGGCCGTCAGAACGGCGGCAAGGCAGAGGGAGTAGAGCGGCACGGTGCGCAGGCCGCCGCGCAGCAGAAGCACATTGGCCAGCTGGGCTGTCAGGCCGAAGCCGATGGACCCGGCGCCGCGGGAGATGCCGAAATTCAGGCGCATGCCCTTCCGCTCCGCCGCCATACCGAGGGCATTGACGAACGACGGGACGGTCTGCGCCATGCAGCAGGCCGCAGCATAGAGCGCGGCCGTCAGGGTCAGGCTCTTTGCCGCCGGGAGGAGGGCCGCGCAGCACAGCAGCATCAGCCCGCCGCCGGTCAGCAGCGTCAGGCGGACCGTCAGGCGCGAGCGGTCGCATACGGCGGCCAGAAGCGGCTGCAGCACGAAGCCCGCCGCCGTCGCGCCGCCGAGCAGCAGGCCGATGGCACTGTCGCGCATGCCCATCCCGGCAAGATAGCGCTGAGCATAGGAAATCAAAACGCCATGGATGCTCCACAGGGCGATCTGCATCAGGGTATAGAGCCAGGGCGCTCGTTTCATTGCGTGGCCTCCTGTGTAAAGTACCAGGCGGTCAGCAGATCGACCACCTCACCGTAGGACTGGCGGCCGGATTCCACACCGACCGTCTGCAGGTAGCTGTTGTAAATCTTATCCGTGACCTGGGAGACCTTCTGGTCTTCCACTTTTTTATAGTGTGAGTTCGCCGCGGCGCAGTCGGCACGGAGCTCATCGCACGCGCCGCTCCAGACCTCGTTTGCCGCAGCGGCATCGACCTTGCGCAGCGCATTGTAGCAGTAGAGGAAGGCCGTGTAGTAGCCGGAATAGGCAAAGCGGGCATCATCGCTCGCCTCGCAGGCGAGGAAGGCGGCAAAATTCGCCTCGTTCTCGCGGGCGAAGGCCATGCGGTGGCCGATCTCGTGGCACATCGTGAACGGCACGGAGGCCGTGAACGTCGTGGAGCTGATACTGCTCTCGCCGGTGAAGGCGATGAAAATGCCCGTCGTGCCCGTTTTGCCAAACCATTTGCTGCTCAGCAGCGTCTTGACCCGGGCCGTGGAGCCGTCGAAGCAGTCCGTCGTTTTGGCAAGCGTCTCATAGCCCGCCCCGGCCTGCTTGCCGAGCTGTGAGAGCCCCGCTGCTTCTATGACGCCGTCGGCATCGCGCTCGACCAGCGGCGCGGTCTCGTTGGCCTTCTGCAGAAAATAGGCCGTGACCTCGCGCAGCTCGGCGGCGGTACGCTCCTGCGTTTCCATGCCGAGACGCTCGGACATCGGCGGCGCAAAATAATTCAGGCCCCACACGGCCATAAAAAAGAAGGCAGCGCCGCACAGCGTCAGCAGCAGCCCGCTGAGCCAGCGCAGAAAGTGATGGTGCACAAGGCTGCGGATCAGTGAGATGACGCCCCACAGCACGATAAGGCACAGGCCCGGCTCCCACAGCGGGAAGGACGTAACGCTCGTGATCCCGGCCAGCACGCCGAGGATCCAGCGGGAAAACGACGGATAGAAGCGGAAAAAGACGTCCGTCCACTGTGTGGCCGCCAGAACGAGCAGGCCCGTCAGGGCCGCGAGCGTGACGGCGGAGATGAGATTGCGGAGCGGGCGGGTCATGCGCGCCGCCCTCCGCCCCGCAGCTCCGTCAGCACGGCGGGCAGGGCCTCGGCCAGTGCGCGGATGTCGTCCTCCGTCGTCTCATCGGAGAGCGAGACGCGGACGGAGCCGTCGATCCACGCGGCGTCAACGCCCATGGCCTCGAGCACATGGCTGCGGTGGCCCTTGCTGCAGGCGGAGCCTGCGGAAACGTAGATATCGCGCTCCTGCAGGGCGTTGATGAGTCCCTGCGAGCGGACACCCGGCACGGCGAGATTCAGAATGTGCGGAGCTTCCTGCGCACCGAGCAGCTGTACGCCGTCGATGGTACGCAGCAGCTCCTGTGCCTGCGCCAGCAGGCGGCGCTGGCGGGCAATGGATTCCGTGCGCTTCGGCAGAGCGGCGCGGCAAGCGGCGGCGAAGGCCGCAATGGCGGGCAGGCCCTCCGTGCCGCTGCGCAGGCCGCTCTCCTGCCCGCCGCCCAGCACGAACGGCGGCAGCGGCAGGCCGGGCCGGATGTACAGCGCGCCTGCGCCCTTGATTCCATGGACCTTGTGGGCGGAGACGGAAATAAGATCCGCGCCGAGCGTGCGCGCCCGGAACGGGACCTTGAAAAAGCCCTGCACGGCGTCCGTGTGGAACAGGGCGTTCGGGCAGACGCGGTGCGTCAGCCGCGCCATGCGCTCAATGGGCATGACCGCGCCGGATTCGTTGTTCACCATCATGATGCTGACGAGGATCGTGTCCGGCCGGAGGGCTGCCTGCAGGGACTCAAGGCTCACACGGCCCTCGGCATCCGGCTGCAGATAGGTGACGGAAAAGCCCTGCTGCTCCAGCTTCTGCATGGGATGGAGCACGGCATGGTGCTCCACAGCCGTCGTGACGATGTGGCGGCCGCGCTTGCCCAGCCGCTCGGCGGCGGAGAAAATGGCCCAGTTGTCGGCCTCCGTGCCGCCGGAGGTGAAAAAGACGCGCTCCGTCTCCGCGCCCATGGCCTCGGCAACGTCCTGGCGGGCGGCGCGCAGCAGCCGGGCCGCCTCGATGCCGAGGCGGTGGACAGCGCTCGGGTTTCCCCAGCGGGCGGTCAGCGCATCGTTCACGGCCGCAACGGCCTCGGCGCAGGGCCGGGTCGTGGCGGCGTTGTCAAGATAGATCATGTTGCTTCCTCCCGGAACATCTGGCAATAGCCCAGCGGCGAAAAGCCCATGCGGGCGTAGAGTGCCGCTGCACGCTCGTTTTCCGGTTCCGTTTCCAGCCGGATGCGGCGGATGTGCTCCGCTGCGGAAAGGCCGCGCAGCCATGCGAAGAATTCATGGCCCAGGCCGCGGCCGCGGAAGGCGGGGCGGACATACAGCTCCTCCACCCACAGCTCCAGCCCGCCCGCCTCGTGGGAATATTTGAGCGAGAGCAGGCCATAGCCCGCAGTCTCGCCGTCCTGCTCGAGCAGGCAGGCGCGCTGCAGGCTGTCCGAGCGGAACAGCTCGTCGAGCGCCGCGTCGTGGTAGGATGCGGGGAGTGGGTGCAGCACGGCGTCCGTATCGTAGAATTCCGCCAGCAGCTCGCGCAGCACGGCGCGGTCGGCGGACGTGACAGGTCGTATCATAGATCGGTCCTCCATAACAGAAAGCCTCCGCCCCGCTGAAGCAGGGCGGAGGCAAGGAATCTTAGTGTTTCTTTGCCAGCGCTTCGCGGATCTTGTCGCACAGGACCTCCGGCGTCAGGCCGTAGGCCTCGAGCACGGCGTTGGCCGTGCCGCTGCGGCCGAAGGCGTCGTTCACGCCATGGCGAACGAGCGGCGTCGGGCAGTTCTCGCTCAGATACTCGGCAACGGCGCCGCCGAGGCCGCCGATGATGCTGTGCTCCTCGGAGGTGACGATGCAGCCCGTCTCGAGCGCGGCCTTCCTGACCAGCTCGCCGTCGAGCGGCTTGATGGTGTGCATGTCGATGACGCGGACGGAGATGCCCTCCGCAGCCATCATCTCGCGGGCCTTCAGCGCCATCTGGACCATGAGGCCCGTGGCGATGACGGTGACGTCCTTGCCGTCCTTCAGCGTGACGCCCTTGTCCAGCTCAAACTTGTAGCCCTCGATCTCGTCCGTGACGGTCTCAACGGCAGCGCGGCCCAGGCGCAGGTAAGCAGGGCCGTCATACTCGAGCAGCGCCTTGACGGCGAGCTTCATCTCGTAGCCGTCGCAGGGGCACAGAACCTTCATGCCGGGGATGACGCGCATCAGGGCCAGATCCTCGGTGCACTGATGGGTCGCGCCGTCTTCGCCGACGGACAGACCGCCGTGTGAGCCGACGACCTTGACATTCAGGTGCGGATAGCCGATGGAGTTGCGGACCTGCTCCCAGGCACGGCCGGAGGCAAAGATCGCAAACGTGTTCGTGAAGGGCTTGAAGCCGCAGGTGGACATGCCGGCAGCGACGCCGGTCATGTTGCACTCGGCGATGCCCATGTCGAAGAAGCGCTCCGGGTACTTGGCCGCAAAGCCCTTTGTCATGGTCGCGTTGGAGAGGTCGGCGTCAAAGACGACCAGCTCCGGATACTGTTCTGCCAGTTCGACAAGCGCTTCGCCATAGGCGGCGCGGGTTGCAATTTTTCCAGCCATCTTATTTGCCCTCCAGTTCCGCTAATTTGGCCTCGACCTCAGCCTTGGCCTGTGCATACTGCTCATCGTTCGGTGCCTTGCCGTGCCAACCGGCATTGTTCTCCATGAAGGACACGCCCTTGCCCTTTGTCGTCTTGGCGATCAGGACGGTCGGCTTGCCCTTGCAGGCGGCAGCGGCCTCGAACGCGGCGATGAGCGCATCGTAGTCATGGCCGTTCACATGGATGACGTTCCAGTTGAAGGCGGCGAACTTCTGATCGAGCGGCTCGGACGGCATGACGTCCTTCGTCGCGCCGTCGATCTGCAGGCCGTTGACATCGACGACGGCGCAGAGGTTGTCCAGATGATACTTCGCAGCGGACATGGCGGCTTCCCAGACCTGGCCCTCGGCGATCTCACCGTCGCCCAGCAGGGCATAGACACGGTAGTCCTTCTTTGCAAGCTTGCCTGCCAGCGCCATGCCGACGGCAGCGGAGATGCCCTGGCCCAGGGAGCCGGTGGACATGTCGACGCCCTTGACGTGGCGCATGTCGGGATGGCCGGAGTAATGGCCCTTGATGGAGCGGAAGAGCTTCAGATCCTCCTGCGGGAAGAAGCCGCGCAGGGACAGCACCGGGTACAGAGCCGGCGTGCAGTGGCCCTTGGACAGCACAAAGCGGTCGCGGTCCGGGTCCTGCGGGTTGGCCGGGTCGACCTGCATGACGTTGAAGTACAGCGTCGTGAGGATGTCCATCGCGGAGAGGCTGCCGCCGATATGGCCGGACGCGGCGGTATGAACGGCGTCAAGTCCGAGCAGCCGTGCCTTGGTAGCCATGATTTCGAGCTGTTTGCCGTAAAGTTTTTCCATAGTGATCATTCCTTTTCGAGTTATTTCAAAACGCAGAAGCGGGATGCTAGGATTGCGTGGGACGAATGCGGCGGACGTAGTATTCTGCAATGGCATAGTTCTGCTTTGCCTGCAGCGCGTCGCCGGAAAGCGTGTAGGTCAGCAAGGCGATGCCCTGTGAGGCAGTCGGAGCGCTGCCCTGCGCGACAAGATACATGCCGCGGCTCTGCATGACGGGCAGCACCGCACGGGTCTGCCGCTGGAGCTGCATCCAGGACGGGCCTTCCCAGCCGCAGCAGTCAAAGAGCACGGACATGAGATAGCACGGCGAGATGGTCGGGCCGGTGCCAATGTCGCTTCTTCCAAGCACAGCCTTTGCAGCATCGTTGGTCCAGATGAGATACGGCGTGGTATACAGGTTGTAGAAGCCCTCTGCCGTTCCCTCCTGCACGTTGACGCCAAGCTCCTCATAGAAGCTGTTGCCTGCGCCGAGCGTCGGCTTGTGGTCGCCGAAGAAGACGAGCACGACCGGCTCGGGGTCGTCGCGGAACGAGTCGACATAGGCTGCAAGCTGCTTTCCGGTGCTGGCCACGCTGCCGAGATAGTTGTTCACGGTGTAGTAGGCCGCATCGGAGATGCCTTCGTGCGGGATGTAGGTCTCGCCCCAGACGAGGGTGTCGTCCGCATAGGGGCTGTGGCCCTGATAGCTGACACTGAACGAGAAGCACGGCTTCGAGGGATCGCGCGCTTCCCAGCTTTCGGCCCGCTCGGCGAAGAATGTCTCGTCGTTCGGGTGGCCGTCCAGACTGTTTTCGTCCGTCAGCAGATTTTCGTAGTAGCCATCGAGGAAATGGTATGTCTCGAAGCCGAGGCGCTCGTTGATCTTCTCGCGGCTGTAGAACCAGGCATAGCCGGGATGGCCGCCCTCCGTCTCATAGCCCTGCTCAAGGAAGTAGCGCACGAAGGACTCCGTGTCGCGGCGGTAGCGAGGCTGCGGGTAGGAGTAGCCCGTCAGGAAGGCACGCTCGGCATTGATCGTACCGCCGCCGATGGTATCGGAGATGAGCGTACCGGTGTAGCTCTCGGCCTGCAGGGCATGGAAGTCCGCATAGGGGTCCTGCACAAAGCGCTCCGACACCGAGTCAAACATGGACAAGTCGGAGAAGCTCTCGAGCATCGTCGCGATGACGTTGACTCTCTGCCCCTCCGGGATATCCGCCTCGGGGTAGGCGCTGAGCAGGTCCTCTGCCTTCCGCGCGGAATAGCCGTCCGGCTTTTGGGGCATGGCCTCCGCCAGCGAATTCAGGAAGGAGTAGACAAAGCCCTTCGAGGCATAGTTCTCCGCGTCCTTCCAGACGTTGAAGAGGGAGGTATTCGCCTCCATCATGCTGTCATAGAGGTCCGTATTGCCGTACCAGAGCTCCCATGCGCCGAAGCCCAGCAGCACGATGAGCACCAGCGCCAGAACGCGGAGCCACCAGCGCTTCTTCGGCACGCGGCCGCGCGCCCAGCGGTGCAGGACGATCGTCCCGGCGGCAATGAGGGCGATACCCACAAAGAACATTGCCGGGAAATGCAGGGTATACTGTCCGATGATGCCCGCTCCCTCGCCGATGGTCAGGAAGTCCTCCGCCACGAACGGGTCGCCGCGGAGCGTGACCTTGAAATAGTTGACGAAGTCCATGATGAACAGCAGCACGGACGGGATGAGGAAGCCGAGCCAGGCGCGGTTCGTGGCGAAATAGGTGAAGGCCACGAGCAGTGCGACCGGCAGCAGGTTCAGCAGGTAGATCTTCGGCACATGCAGGTAGGAGCTGAAGCGGCCGCGGGAGAAATCCAGCGTTCCGATCATCTGCAGCAGCATGTGCAGCCCGAGCACGGCCGCGGCCAGCAGCAGGACCGTCAGCAGCCAGCGAACGGCAGGCTTCCGCTCCTTCGGGCGCAGCCGCTCGCGCAGGCTGCGCTTTTCCGGGGCGCTCATGTCAGAATGTGAGCTTTTCGGCAAGCCATGCCTTCAGCTCGGAAACGGGGATACGGACCTGCTCCATGGTATCGCGGTCGCGGACGGTCACGGCATGGTCCGCCGGGGTCGTCTCGTCGCCCACGGTCTGGAAGTCGACAGTGATGCAGTACGGCGTGCCGATCTCGTCCTCACGGCGATAGCGCTTGCCGATGGAACCGGCATCGTCGAAGTCGACCATGAATTCCTTCTGCAGGTCATGGTAGATTTCCTCGGCAGCCGGGGAGAGCTTCTTCGACAGCGGCAGGACGGCCGCCTTGTACGGCGCAAGGGCCGGGTGCAGATGCAGGACGGTGCGGATGTCGTCGTTGCCCTTCTTGTCCTGCCCGACGACCTCTTCGTCGTAGGCATCGGCCAGGAAGGCCAGGAACGAGCGCTCGACGCCGAGGGACGGCTCGATGACATAGGGGATATAGCGCGTGTTCTTCTCCTGATCGAAATACGTCAGGTCCTTGCCGGACGTGTTCTGGTGCTGCGTCAGGTCATAATCCGTGCGGTCGGCAACGCCCCAGAGCTCGCCCCAGCCGAACGGGAACAGGAACTCGAAGTCCGTCGTCGCCTTGGAATAGAAGCACAGTTCCTCCGGGTCATGGTCGCGCAGGCGAAGGTTCTCCTCCTTCATGCCGAGCGAGAGCAGCCACTGCTTGCAGAAGCCGCGCCAGTAGGCAAACCACTCGAGGTCCGTGCCCGGCTCGCAGAAGAACTCCAGCTCCATCTGCTCGAATTCACGCACGCGGAAAATGAAGTTGCCCGGTGTGATCTCGTTGCGGAACGACTTGCCGATCTGGCCGATGCCGAACGGCAGCTTGCGGCGCGTGGTGCGCTGCACGTTGACGAAGTTCACAAAGATGCCCTGCGCCGTCTCCGGGCGGAGATACACGGTGTTCTTCGCGTCCTCCGTGACGCCCTGGAACGTCTTGAACATCAGGTTGAACTGACGGATATCTGTGAAGTTGTGCTTGCCGCACGTCGGGCAGCAGATGTTCTTCTCGTCGATGAAGCTCTTCATCTCGGCCTGCGAGAAGGCGTCGATGGGCTTCGGCAGCTCCTCGCCGGTCTTGGCGCAGTAGTCCTCGATGAGCTTGTCTGCACGGAAGCGCTCATGGCACTCGCGGCAGTCCATCAGCGGGTCGGAGAAGCCGCCGAGGTGGCCGGAAGCGACCCACGTCTGCGGGTTCATGAGGATCGCGCAGTCGAGGCCGACGTTATACGGGTTCTCCTGCACGAACTTCTTCCACCAGGCGCGC
>NZ_DBFZUT010000024.1:0-3334 GCF_048519415.1 Faecousia sp.
AGAAGAAGAAGGAGCACACCTCTGACGAGCCGAAGGCCAATCTTCAGATCACGGACGAAGGCGTCGTCGCCGTTCAGGAATTCAGCCTGGACATCGCGGACCGTGAGTTCATCGTTCTCGTCGGCCCGTCCGGCTGCGGCAAGTCCACGACGCTCCGCATGATCGCCGGTCTGGAAGAGATCACGGACGGCGAATTGTACATCGGCGACCGTCTGGTGAACGACGTGGCCCCGAAGGACCGCGACATCGCCATGGTCTTCCAGAACTATGCTCTGTACCCCCACATGACCGTGTATGAAAACATGGCATTCTCCCTGAAGCTGAAGAAGGTCCCGAAGCAGGAGATCGACAAGAAGGTCCGCGAGGCCGCCGAAATTCTCGGCATCACGGAATACCTCGACCGCAAGCCGAAGGCCCTGTCCGGCGGCCAGCGCCAGCGCGTCGCCATCGGCCGCGCCATCGTCCGCAATCCGCAGGTCCTGCTGATGGACGAGCCGCTGTCCAACCTCGACGCCAAGCTCCGCAACCAGATGCGCGCTGAGATCATCAAGCTCCGCTCCCGCATCAACACCACATTCGTCTACGTCACCCACGACCAGACGGAGGCCATGACGCTCGGCGACCGCATCGTCATCATGCGCGACGGCTTCATCCAGCAGATCGGCACCCCGCAGGAGGTCTTCAACCATCCGAAGAACCTGTTCGTCGCGGGCTTCATCGGCACGCCGCAGATGAACTTCTTCCCGGACGCCAAGCTGACTGTGAAGGACGGCAAGTACGTCGTCGAGCTGCTTGGCAAGTCCATCGTCCTGCCGGAAGACAAGCAGGCCGCCCTGCGCGCCCGCAAGCAGCCGGAAGGCACCGTCACCGTCGGCGTCCGTCCCGTGCACCTCTCCCTGCATCAGGAGGGCTTCCCCGCAACGATCGACGTCTCCGAGATGATGGGCAGCGAGATGCACCTGCATATGACCGTCTCCGGCCACGATGTCATCGCCGTCATCCCGACGGCCGGCCTCAGCCTCGACGATGTCCGCGCAGGCGGCACGGCGCACTTCACGTTCGATCCGGAGCTTATGCACCTGTTCGATCCGAAGACGGAAGAGAACCTCTTCCCCGTGGAAAACAGCAAGGCGAAGGTCTGATCCAGATAGCCTCAAGCGGGCGGCTCATGCCGCCCGCTTTTGCTGTGCATAAACGGGGCATTGATGGAGCATGGCAGGGGATGCGGGAAATGGAAAGCGGAAAATGACACGAGGCCGCCAGTCATGCGTTGTAGGGGAGCGGCATGCCGCTCCCGGCGACGCACTTGCAGTCCGTACAAGCCACCGTTAAAATGGTGAACGCCTCCGAATTGTCATTGCGAGGCCCCGGAGGGGCCGTGGCAATCTCGGGAAGGCAGTCACGATTTCGCCGATGGCTTTCCTGTTATCCAATCAGGTACTGCGAGATTCCCACGTCGCTTCGCTCCTCGGAATGACAAACCTGTTTACCTTACGCCACTGAATTTATGCCGCGAATACCGCCAGCCTCCATGGCGCTCACTGAGCGCCGCTACAGACGCAATTGGTGCATACCGCTATAACGGTTCCCCGTACGAATCGCCGGTGCGTTTCCCGGCCCTCAAAAATAATCCTTTACTTTTTCGCCGTTTTCCTGTAGACTAGAGAGGTTCGGCAGAAATCTGGCAAGGGAGGGACGGCCATGCGGGTGAAACGGCTGACGCGCTGCGCGCTGCTGACCGCCATTGCGCTGGCGATCTTCGTGCTCGAAGCGCAGATCCCCATTCCCTTCCCCGTGCCGGGCATGAAGCTCGGCCTGAGCAACATCATCACGCTCTTCGCGCTGTTTTCCTTCGGCTGGAAGGACGCGCTTGCCATCGTCGTTATCCGCATCCTGCTCGGCAATCTGGCCTCCGGTCAGGTCATGGCGCTGCTGTATTCGCTGGGCGGCGGCCTTCTGAGCTTTGCCGGGATGGCGCTGCTGCGCCGCATCCTGACGGCAAAGCAGGTCTGGGTCGCAGGCGTGGCCGGAGGACTTCTGCACAATCTGGGCCAGATGGCCGTGGCGCTTGCCGTAACGCGGACGCCGGGCCTGCTGATCTGGCTGCCGGTCCTGCTCCTGTGCGGGCTTGTGACCGGGCTGTTTACCGGGCTGTGCGCGCAGCTGCTGCTGCGGCGCAGGCTCATTTCGGACAAAGGAGATACCCACGATGAATCCCAGAAAAAATGACTTTGAACGCGCCGTTTCCCTGCTGCATCGGGATGGCTACACCTGCGTGCTGTGCGACCGCGACCGCGTGCTGACCAGCCGCGAGCACGGGCTCGCGCCGCTCATCCGGCTGCTGGATACGAACGAATCGCTGCAGGATATGGCTGCCGCCGACCGCCTGATCGGCCGTGCCGCCGCGCTGCTGCTGCTTGCCGCGGGCGTGAAGGCCGTGTATGGCGAGGTCATGAGCGAGGAGGCCCATCGTCTTCTGTCCGATGCCGGAGTCCGCACGGAGTACGGCACGCTCGTGCCGAAAATTCTGAACCGTGCCGGGACCGGCCCCTGCCCGATGGAGCAGGCCGCCGAAGCCGTGACCGATCCGGCAGAAGCCCTGCCCGTCCTGCGGAAGGCCATACAGGAGCTGCAGAAGCAGTAAAACAGAAAAGTAATGGCGCAGGGACGTGCTCCCCTGCGCCTGTTTTTTATATGGCCGCCGCCCGCGCGTTGTAGGGGAGCGGCATGCCGCTCCCGGCACGGTACTAGCGACTGGTACAGACCGACGTTAAAATGGTAAACGCCCCCGAATTGTCATTGCGAGGAGGCCGCAGGACGACGTGGCAATCTCGGGAAGGCAGTCACGATTTCGCCGGGAGCGCCCTGTTATCCACCCCGGTCCTGCGAGATTGCCACGTCGCTTCGCTCCTCGCAATGACACGTCAGGGTGGCGCGCGGCGCACCAGTGCCCTTATGCGGTTGAATTCCCCCATACAGGGCGGTCACTACCCGTAAGGGGCACGCCGCATCCGTAAGGCGGCAAAGCCGCCAACGGCTGCGCAGTGACCGCCGCTACACCCCATACTTCGGCATTTTCCGTTTTAACGACGGCTGGTACGGGGCGACAGTGCCTTCCCGAGATTGCCACGGCCCCTTCGGGGCCTCGCAATGACAAATCGGAGGCCAGTACTGTTTTTAACGGCAGCCTGTTCGTATCGGCGGCATTGCGCCGGTCGGGGCATGCCCCGACCCTACAGTTACAAGCCTTCCCATCCAAACCTGCAAAAAAAAATCGGCAGCCGCCTCCGGCCCAGACCCGGAAGCGGCTGCCTTTTTAAGAAAGGAAGAAAGA
>NZ_DBFZUT010000025.1:0-3629 GCF_048519415.1 Faecousia sp.
GCGCAGCCGTTGGCGGCTTTGCCGCCTTACGGATGCGGCATGCCCCTTGCGGGTACACAAAGTATTCCTGCAATTTCCAAACCTCAATTTGGAACAAAATCCCTCGCTGACCGCTCTTGCAATTGAATCAGAGGTTCCCTAGGGTATTTCAGCTTGTTGAAAAATGTCCTTCCGGATCTTTTTCTGCCAGGCTGCAGTCTGTTTCCTCATTTCTGTGCTTCATACATTATTAAAGCGTAATTCCAGCCGTGTGTCAACCTGCAAACGGCCGCAAATGCGCAAAAAACCGCTGCAAAATGGAGCACATTTTGCAGCGGCTTGTTGAATTTTGGATCAGAGGGCGCGGAAGATCAGTAGGAGCAGGAAGCCCATCAGCAGCAGAATGCCCAGACAGATCGGAACAATCGTAAACAGGGCGCTAAAGATCATCGTGGAGACATCGTGCTTTTCCAGCGGGATGCCCTCCTCCGGCGCTTCCTCGGACTCACCGCTGCGCTCCTTCTGGAAGGCGCGGGCCCGGGCGAGCTTTTTGCGGAACATCACGCCGCCCATCAGACTGCGGCGCTCCGGCAGCTCCGGAAACTTCAGTGTTCTTCCCTTCGGCTCGTTCTGCTGGGCGGCCTCAGGCTGCTCGGCATCCTGACGCTCCCCACTGCCCGTCTTGCGCTCACTCATTGGTGTGCAGCTTGTGGTGGCAGGCTACAAAGTGGTTCGGCGTGACCTCCTCCCAGTCAGGGACGACGTGGGTGCAGATCTCGGTGCAGTACTTGCAGCGCGTGTGGAACTTGCAGCCCTTCGGCGGGTTGACCGGACTGGGGATATCGCCCTCGAGCACCGCCAGGTCGCGCTTCTCCTCCGTCGTCGGGATGGATTCGAGCAGAGCCTCGGTATACGGATGCATCGGGTGGTCGAAGATCTCCTGTGAGTCGGCAAGCTCGACGAGATTGCCCAGATACATAACGCCGATGCGGTCGGAGATATACTTAACGACCGACAGATCGTGCGTGATGAACAGGTAGGTCAGGTGCTGCTGCTCCTTCAGGTCCTGCAGCAGGTTGATGATCTGCGACTGGATGGAAACGTCCAGAGCCGAAACGGCTTCGTCGCAGACGACAAACTTCGGATGCACGGCAAGGCTGCGGGCAATGCCGATTCTCTGGCGCTGACCGCCGGAGAACTGATGCGGATAGCGATGCAGGAAGTAGGGCGCCAGGCCGCAGTCCTCCATGGTCTGCAGGATCTCCTCATGCATACGCTCGTTGGCCTTCTTGCAGTACTTGTGCGCCAGCAGGCCCTCGCCGATGATGTTGGCGACGGTCATACGGGGATTCAGGGAGGAATACGGATCCTGGAAGATATACTGCATCTGACAGCGCAGGGTACGGACCTCCGGATAGGTCAGGCGCGCAAGGTCGATGCCATTATCGAGCAGGGCCTCGTGCTTCTGGAACTCGGGGTCGGCGGCGTACTTCGCACGCATGGCGTCGATGCGGGCGTCGACCTTTGCAATCTCGGCACGGGCGGCCTCGACGAGCTTGTCATGCGCGGCGACCTTCTCAGCCAGCTTGTCAAGCTTGCCCTTGCGGCTGTCATAGCCTCTCTCGCCCGCTTTGAGCTTCGAGAGCTTGAAGGCCTCCTCGTCATAGTTGAGCTTGACGGGGGCGCGCTTCTCGATGGCCTTGTGCAGATCGCAGCAGCGGTCATGGCGCTCGGAGAAGATCTTCATGACAGGGCCAAGGTCCTTGGCGGTGATAAAGCCGCCGATGACATTCACGATGTTCAGATAGGCGTCGTTCGCAGCCTTCTTCGCAGCGGTGAGATCGTTGTGCATGTGCAGGCGCTTCTGCTCATCGGCAGCATCATAGACCTTCTGCATCTCGTCGCGCTTCTTTTCGAGCGCGGCCAGCTCATGCAGGCCGTGGGGCAGATGGCGGATGGTCTTTTCGATATACTCGGGAGCCAGCTCATCACGGGACGCACCATAGTACATCGTCTTGCCGTCGGTCTGACGGTAGAGCTGCAGCAGCGTGCGTCCGAACGTGGACTTGCCGCAGCCGGACTCGCCGACGAGGCCGACCGTTTCGCCTTCGTAGATATTCAGGCTGATGCCGTCGTTCGCCTTGACGTACAAGCCCTTCTTTTTGCCGACCGGGAAATACTGCCGCAGGTCCGTGATCTTGAGAAGAACATTATTTCTTTCCATGCCGGTCCTCCTTCCGCGGGTAGAAGCAGCGAACCTGCTGCGTCTCGCTGACGTGAATCATCTCGGGCTCCTCATTGAGGCAGCGCTCCGTGGCGTATTTGCAGCGCGGGGCGAACTTGCAGCCCTTCGGGAGCTTGAGGGGGTGCGGCACTGCGCCGGGGATGGCGTCCAGACGCGTATGCGTCGGGGTGCTCAGGCGCGGAATGGAGTTCATCAGGCCCTCGGTGTAGGGATGAGAGAACTCAGCGTCCATGAAGATTGTACCGGCGGGCGCCATCTCCACGACCTGACCGCAGTACATAACGGCCACGTCGTCCGCGATCTGGCGGATAACACCGAGGTCGTGGGTGATGAAGATGATCGAGGTGCCGTGCTCTTCCTTCAGATCGTTCATGAGCTTCAGGATCTGCGCCTGGATCGTAACGTCCAGAGCCGTGGTAGGCTCGTCCGCGATGAGCAGCTTCGGCTTGCAGGCCAGTGCCATGGCGATCATGACACGCTGACGCATACCGCCGGACAGCTGATGCGGATACTGCTTGGCGACGATGTGCGGATTCGGAATCTTGACATCGGCCAGCATTTCAATGACCTTTGCGGCAGCCTGCTTCTTCGTCATGCCCTGATGGATAATGAACGGTTCGCTGACCTGACGGGACACGGTGAAGACCGGGTTCAGGCTGGTCATCGGCTCCTGGAAGATGACGGAGATATCATTGCCGCGGACGGAATACATTTCCTTCTCGGTGAGCTTCGTGAGGTCACGGCCCTCGAAAAGGATCTCGCCGCTGTCGATATAGCCGTTGCCGTCGAGAAGCTGCAGGATGCTCATGGCGGAGACGCTCTTGCCGGAACCGGACTCGCCGACAACGCCGAGCGTGCGTCCGGTCTCAACGGAATAGGAAACGCCGTTGACCGCCTTGACAATACCCTTCTTCGTGCGGAAGAAAGTATGCAAATCTTTTAATTCAAGTAATGCCATATCTCTTCCCTCCCTTATTTATCGCGGTCAGACTTCGGATCCATGACGTCACGGAGCGTATCGCCGACGATGTTGATGCAGATACAGGTGATCGCAAGGAAGATCGCCGGGAACAGCCAGCGCCACCAGAAGTTCTTGATGACGGTGGAGTTGTTTGCGCCGTTGAGCATATTGCCCCATGTCGGACGCGGGTAGGTGACGCCGAAGCCGAGGTAGCTCAGCGTGGACTCCGTCAGCATGCAGGTCGCAAAGTCGAGCGTCAGCGTGACGAAGATGACCGAGACAATGTTCGGCAGGATATGACGGAATGCGATGCGGGACTCGCGCAGACCCATGGCCTTAGCGGCCGTGACATACTCCTGCTCGCGGGCGAGAAGGATCTGACCGCGGACGAGACGGGCCAGACCGGTCCAGCTCAGCAGGCCAAGGATGACCATGAGGATGAAG
>NZ_DBFZUT010000026.1:0-5428 GCF_048519415.1 Faecousia sp.
GATGAAGATCTTTTCATTCTCGCTGATGTCCATCTGCGCCATGAGGGCGGACAGGATCATGGCGAACGGCAGGAACGGGATGGCGCCGAAGATCTCGGTGAAGCGCATCAGGAACATATCGACCTTGCCGCCGAAGTAGCCGGAGATACAGCCGATGATGATGCCGATGATCGTGGAGATGATAACGGCGATCGCACCGATGGTCATCGTCATCTTACCGCCCTGAATGATACGCAGGGCAACGTTCGCGCCGTAGTTATCCGTGCCGAAGAGATAGCCCTTCAGGCCCCACTTGCCCATGAGCTCGTGGTTGGAATCGACTGCGTAGCTCTGGAACGCGCCGCCGAAGATGTCGGACGCGCCCTGTGCGTCGTCGGGGACCTTGCACTGGCCAAGGGTATTGCTGCCCCACGAGAACACACGGCCCTCGCTGGTCAGCGCGGTGTAATGATAGGTGCCGGAGACGATCTTGACGATCTCTTCGCCCTCATGCAGCTTGGGCATGGCCTTGCTGCTCGTGTCGAAGTCGCCGACGAAGCCGACGGTACCGTCGTCGAGCAGGGCGCAGACCGTCTTGCTCGTGGCATAGATGCTCGTGATCTTGCGGCCATTCAGGAACTCGCGCAGGGGAACCGTGGCGGAGCCCATGTTGTCGCGCATCTGATCATACAGGCCGCGCTTGCCGGTGTAGACGGAGTTGCCGTCCGTCACCGCGACGACATAGTTCAGCGTGAAGTCGATATCCGTGAGCTTGCCGTCCAGCGTGGCTACGGTGTCGAAGTTCTGATAGGTGTTCTTGTTGCCCCACATATACAGGGTGCCGTCGTTCATCAGGATGGCCGTGGCCTGATAGCCGCAGGTAATCTTCTTGATGTTGGAGGCATCGATGGTGCCGTTGAGGAGCTCGTCCGGCTCGGGAGCGATGTTGGGGTTCACCGCCGGGTCAAAGTAGCCGTACTGGCCGAGCTTGTTTGCGCCCCAGGCGTAGACCTTGCCGTTCTCACCGACAGCAACGATGTGATCGATACCGGCAGCGACCCAGGCAATCTTCTCATTCTGAACCTCTTCCGGGATATCGGCGACGTCAATGCCCGTCGTGCCGAGGCCCGTTGCGCCCCAGACATAGACCTTGCCCGCGTTGGAAAGGCCGACGGAGAAGCTGCCGTAGCTGTCGATCATCTTGATGTCGTTCTTCAGCTCGCTCGGGACGGAGAGCATGGACATCGTGGGCGGCAGGTTGGCCTGCGTGACTTCGGTATAGGTGTCGGTATAGGTCGTCATGAACAGCGGGCCGATGAAGACCAGCAGGAACATGGCGATGACAACACAGAGGGCGCCGACGGCGAGCTTGCGCTCCATAAAGCCGCGAACGATCTGCTTGACCGGGCTGACAATCTCTTCGACGTCGTTTTTAGCTGCGCGCTTGGCCTCGATATCATCGGCCAGGCCCTTGCTGCCGCCAAAGAAGAGGCGGCCGAGCCAGCTGCGCTTCGCGGAGGAATTCTTCTTGCTCATGCTCTTACCCCCTTACTTGTTGACTCTGACGCGCGGGTCGACCAGGCCATAGACAATGTCGATGACAAGGTTGCCGAGCAGCGCGACGACGACATAGAACAACTGCATCAGGATCGTAACATCGTAGTCCGAGGTACGCAGGGACGAGATCATGAGCTTGCCCATGCCGTTGAGACCGAACATGTCTTCAAAGATCAGGGAGCCCGCAAAGATGCTGGTGAACCAGCCGACGATCATCGTGACGATGGGGATCAGGGCGTTGCGCCATGCGTGAGAATAGATAACGGTCTTTTCCTTGACGCCCTTGGCGCGCGCGGTACGGATGCAGTCCATGGACAGAGCATCGATCATGGAGGCACGGACGTAGCGCGTCATGCTGCCCAGAGAGCAGAACGTCATGGTGATGAGCGGGAGGGCCAGATAGTACATGCGGTCGGTGAACCACTTGAAGCCCTCGTAGCTGCTGCCCGGTGTCTTCATGCCGCTGGCCGGGAACCAGCCGAGCAGAGCGCAGAAGACCCAGATAAACAGAATACAGATAATGAAGCTCGGCAAGCTGTAGCCGATGATGGTAAAGACCTGTGTGAAGCGGTCGAATTTGCTGTTTTTGCGCACGGCGCAGGCGATACCAAGCGGAATGGTGATGGCCAGCGCCAGAATCGTGGCGAAGATGTTGATGAAGATCGTGTTCTTCATCGGAGCGGCGACAACGTTAACTACATCTTTTTTATACTGATAGGAATAGCCGAAGTTGCCCTGCAGGAGGCCATTGAGCTTGCCTTCCTTGCCAGTGTAGGGGTTATCCGCATAGGGATACAGGCCGACCCAGCGCAGATAGCGGAGGATCATGTTGTTGGTTTCGGTGCCGTAGCTGATCTGATACATTTCGTACCGTTCCTCGAACCACTTGGCCTGTGCCTCGGCGGACATACCGGCGAGCTGCTGCTTCATGGCGGCCTGATCGGCCTTCGCATCGGTATAGGCGCGGTTGCTCGGGGTCAGGTTGTAGATCATGAAAATCACGATCGACAGGATGAACAGGACCAGGAACATGTAGCCGATTCGCTTGAGAACGTATTTGAACATAAGGTACTCTCCAGTCTGTCGCCCGCACGACAGTAGATTTGGCAGCGCGGGGGGTCAATCGTCCCCGGTGCCATGCCGGGGCAATCTGTTTCTGCGCGGGTCAGGATCAGGCTGCGGCGTGGCCGCAAGCCGCGGGGATAGGGTGTATCTGAAAAGCCGCTTCTGACAATGGGGAAGACGGCATTCTACCAAGCTTGGACCACAGGGCGGACTTTCAGATACACCCTATGGATAAACATGCGCGCCAGAGGTGATAACTGTGAAAAGAAGTTATTTGACAGTGCGCTATGATACACAGGGTTTTGAATCCACAATCACGGGACGGGGGCGAGCCCCCATCCCGTGATCTCGGATACTTGATGCGTCAGTCAGGCCTCGCGGCCTGCCGCCATTAGCTCAGCCAGTAGATATCGGCCTCGTCCTTCAGATAAGCAACGGAGTAGTTCGCATAGAAGGAGGGATCGATGGACCAGTTGTAAGCGTAGTCGTATGCAGCGGAGGTGAAGCCGGTTGCATAGTTGAAGCAGCTGTACAGCGGGGTGCCGGAATAGAAGCCGTACACAGCCGCCTGATAGAACTCGTCGAGCATCGGAGCGAAGTCGCCCGTGGTCTTCTGGATCACGATGCCTGCAGCGGCGATGTTAGCGCCCTGCTCGAAGTCGGTGACCAGCAGATCGGAGAAGGGGTTATCGGTGGTGCCGTACCAGTTGAGGACCAGCGGCATGTAGTAATCGTCGCCGACCTTCGTGGTCACATAAGCGCCGTCGATGGACTTGTAGTTGATATCGTTCTCGTCGGCATACTCAGCCGGGATCTTCTTGTAGCGGACGCCCTCGGTGTAAGCCTCGCCGTCCTTGTTGTAGATCCAGCCGTCAGCCTCGAGGACTGCGATGGCGGTATCGGCAGAGGTGTCGTACGCGTTCAGCAGCATGCCGTTGGCAGCAGCTTCCTTGTACATCCAGGAGCCGGCGTAGTAAGCGCCGTCAACGATGCCGCCGTAGCCGCCGGTGAAGGTCTTCGCAAAGGAAGCACGATCCAGGCAGTAGGTGATGGCCTGACGGACAGCAGTGAACTGAGCGGGGCCATAGTCGTTACGGAACTGCAGCTTGCCGTAGCCGGCGCGGCTGTAGTGGGTGTAAACGAAAGCGCCGTTGGAGTTGTCGCAGGCAGCGACAGCCTCGTCGGTCTCAGCGCCGCCGGTGATGCCCATGAGGACGTCAACGCCGCCGGACTTCAGATCGTCGAGCTGGGTAGCGGAAACGACCTTCTTGTAGATGACCTTCGCGATGGTCGGCTTCGCGCCTTCGTAGTTGCCGGGGAAGTTCGGATTCAGGGTCAGGATCGCGGACTTATCGGCCTCGTCGTAGGACTCCACGGCATACGGGCCGGAGCACGCATAGGTGGTGTCGGTGTTGTTGGAAGAAGCAACGAGATGAGCAGCCATGTCGAAGCTGTCGCCGGTCTTGTTGTAGAAGCCGTCGGTGAAGTAGCAGCCTTCGCCGTCGTCAGCGATGTCGAAGTCGCCGCACCACAGTTCCTTGACGAACGGGGAGAAGCCGGCATAGCTGATGGCATAGTAGTAGTTCGCATACTCAGGCTTAACGGTGACGGAGAACTGGTTGTCGGCCAGCAGGCGCAGGCCGGTAAAGGTCTTGGAGACGCCGTCGCCCTCGTTGGTGCCGTCGTAAGCGTTGAATTCTTCAAAGCCGACGATCGTCAGGCCGGCCTGGCGATCCTTGCCCTCAGCCTCAGAAGCAACGAGGGTAGAGAAGACCATGGTGTAGTACAGATAGTTCTTCGCGGTGACGGGGGTGCCGTCGCTGAAGAGCAGGCCGTCGTTCAGGGTGATGGTGTAGGTGAGGGTGCCATCCTCATTCTCAACCTTATCAAGCTGCTTGACGACCGTCTTGTTGACCTCGAAGCCGCCTTCCTTGGTGGTGGCGACAGTCTCCATGCCGTTGATGAGGTTGTCAACGTCAAGGTCGGAAGCGCCGGGGTTGGAGCCGCCGAAGTTGGAAAAACGGAACTTGCCGGACAGGTCGGTGGTGTTGCCGATGATGATGTCTTTGTCGGTCTTCTCACTCGTCCAGTCGATCAGAGCCTTTGCCGGGCCCCAGTACGGGTTCGTCGGATGCTCGTCAACGCCCTTGATCTGTGCGTTGTAAACATCGTAGTACTCGTTGCTGTAGAGGGGGATCTCCGGGAGGAGATAGTTCCAACGGGTCATGTAGTACTTCCACCAGGCGGCGTAGACGTCGTCTTCGGTCTCGTACTGGGAGTTCTCGGGAACAGCGGTCTTGTAGACCATTGCCATGGACAGGAAGTCCATGCCGAGCTCATAGGTCTTGCCTTCGTACTCGACGTAAGCCAGACCGGTGGTCGGATCCTCCTGCACGTCGTCGATCGTGACCTTGTCGCCGATCTCATCGTACAGCTCGGTGAAATCCTTGCCCCACTCCTTGCCGTTCAGGAGCTGTGCAGCGGACGGCTTGTACTCGTCAGCCGGCTGCTCCTGCGTCTCAGTGGGAGTCTCTTCGCTGCCCTGCGTGGGGGCATCGGTTTCTTCGTCTGCCTTCTTGCAGCCGGCGAACACGGTGACAACCATGACCAGAGCGAGAACCAGAGTCAGAAGCTTGAGAAGATTCTTTTTCATTGCGTTACCTCCTACAAAAATTTGTATATTATGCTGTGATATTCACAGATAATATCGAGCAGAGCACTTGTGTCCGCATGCAGCGGACAACCCTTGGATGCTTTCTGAAAAGTTTGGTAATACTATAGCACAATTCCCTTGCAGAATCAACAAAAAAGAACGAATTTTTTTCCC
>NZ_DBFZUT010000027.1:0-73445 GCF_048519415.1 Faecousia sp.
ATTTTCACTTGTTTCATATAAAAAATGTGGTATAATAAAAATAACCAACACGGAGGTGTGATTGATGCAGTACGAAAACGAGCGCATGGAATATAAATCTCAACTGACGGACGACATTTACAAGGAAGTCATCGCCTTTACGAATACTGACGGCGGTGTGATCTATATCGGCATTGACGATCAGGGAAATGTGACCGGCATTGACAATGTGGACGAGACCTACACGCGGCTGACGAACGGTATCCGCGACGCCATTCAGCCGGATGTGACAATGTTCGTGCGCTATGTGCTGCAGGAGAACAAGGTCATCCGCATTGAAGTCGGTGAGGGCAGCTATAAGCCGTATTATCTGAAGGGCAAAGGACTGAAGCCCGCTGGCGTTTACGTCCGGCAGGGCGCGACGAGTGTGCAGGCGTCGCCGGAACAGATCCGGCAGATGATCAAAGATTCGGACGGCGACGTGTTCGAAGAAATGCGCTCCGTACAGCAGAATCTGACCTTTGATGAAGCTGCGGCTGCGTTCAAGCGGTACAAGGTGGATTTTTCAGAGGACAAGTATATTGAGCTGGGGCTTCGGAACATCCACGACGATCAGTACACCAATCTGGCGCTGCTTCTGTCCGATCAGTGCCAGCACACGACAAAAATCGCCGCATTCAACGATGAATCCTGCACAGAGTTCCGGGACAGCAAGGAGTTTGGCGGCTCGATCTTCAAGCAGTTTGAAAACTCGATCAACTATCTGGCGCTGTGCAACAGGACAGTCTCCACCATCAAGGGCGTCATCCGCACGGATAAACAGGACTATCCCGAGGAAGCCATCCGCGAAGCGCTGCTCAATGCGCTGGTGCATCGGGACTACAGCTTCAGCGGCAGCATTATCATCAACGTGAACGACAGCAAAATGGAATTTATTTCTCTGGGCGGCCTCCTGCCCGGCCTTTCCACGGAGGATATCCGCCTCGGCGTTTCTCAGCCGAGGAATAAGAAGCTGGCGGAGATCTTTCATCGTCTGCGCCTGATTGAAAGCTACGGCACCGGCATCCGCCGCATTTTCAAGCTCTATGCAAACTGCCCCGCCCAGCCCAGCATTGAGGCAACGACAAATGCATTTAGAATCGTGCTGCCGAACATGAACGCTGTTTCTGCGGGCGCAGAAATTGCGGCAGAATCAAAGCCCGCCGCGCCGGTCATTACGTCGCAGATGAAAATCGTTCTGGACTACCTCAAGGAATACGGTGAAATGCGCGACGAGGAGTTGCAGGAGCTGCTGCATATCAAAAAGACCAGAGCCTATCTGCTGACCCGCCAGATGAGCGAGGAAGGGCTGATCGAGGTCGTCGGCAGAGGGGCGGAAAAGAAGTATAGATTGAAGTAACGAGGAGGTGCGCTATGGCACTGGAAAATAAATTGGGGCTGACGAGTTCTGCAGACCTTGCGCGGGAGGAGGAACGGATCAGCAAGAAAAAGGCCGTGTGGCTGTTTGAAAGCGGCACGCTGGACAAGCTGCCTGTCGGCACGTTCGCGTCGCTCAAGGCAATTCATAAGTACCTTTTTGATGACATTTATGACTTTGCGGGTGAGCTTCGCACTGTAAATTTGGCGAAAGGCAATTTCCGCTTCGCGCCGCTCATGTATCTGGAAGCGGCGCTGACCAACATCGAGAAAATGCCGCAGAGTACATTCGATGAAATCATCGAAAAGTATGTGGAAATGAACGTCGCTCACCCGTTCCGCGAGGGTAATGGGCGCAGTATGCGCATCTGGCTCGATTTGATGCTGAAAAACGGTATCGGACAGGTCGTGGATTGGAGCAAGGTCGATAAGGAGGACTATTTGCTTGCGATGGAGCGCAGTCCAATTAAGGATGTGGAGATTAAAGTGCTGCTGAAAGCCGCACTGACGGATGACGTGGATAGCCGTGAGGTCTTTATGAAGGGCATCGACCACAGCTATTATTACGAGGGGTATACGACGTTCAAGACAGAAGAACTGTAGGTCAATCTAAAGAGTCAGCACGAACAGCGGATGACGTTCCGCTTGTTCGTGCTGACTTTCTTATACGCTGATCCGCACTATGTACCGCACCGCCTGTATATGCCCCTCCATGATCCGGTTATTTCTTGTAAATCTCGCGGTTCGTATGGGGCACACGTTCTTGACCATCTGGCCGCCGACGGAGCCGGCCTCACGGGAGGTCAGGTGACCGTTGTAGCCCTGCTTCAGGTTGACGCCGACTTCGTTGGCGGCTTCCATCTTGAACTTGTCCATGGCCTCGCGAGCTTCCGGGATATTGATCTGGTTCGTATTTTTCATTGCGTACATCTCCTTGAAATGTGATTTTGGGTACCGCAGTCATAGCATTGCCCGAAAAAGATCGAATATGCCGGAAGTCTGTCAGGGAATTTCCGGCCGTTCTTCTGAAAATTGGGCGGCGGAAAATGCTGTCAAAAGCAATTGACAAATTCCGGACGGCTCTCTATAATGAATTAAAGTGATGAACAAAGGCGCGGCTTGCGCAGTGTTTGCCGCGGCGGGCCGATACTCTGTTTCAGAGCACAAGGATACCGGCAAGACTGGCAGCGATTTCTGCTCGCTGAAAACAGGAGAGTGAATCATGAAAGCAGTACGATTAAAAACGGAATATCTGCAGGACCCTTTGGGCATTGATATTCCGCATCCGCGGCTGTTCTGGACTTGTGAGGACGGGATCACGCAGAGCGCATTCCAGATCCTTGCAGCGACGGACGGCCGTACGGTATGGGACAGCGGGAAGGTGCCCTCCGGCTCCATGCACGCGGATTATCCAAACGCGCTTGCTTCCCGGCAGCGCGTCAGCTGGCGCGTGCGGCTCTGGGATGAGAACGACGATCCCGGCGCGTGGTCGAGCGAGGCCTTTTTCGAAATGGGGCTTCTGAATGCTTCGGACTGGAGCGCCCTGTGGATCGCGGGGGACTATCCCGTCCGTAAAAAGCAGCGCTACCCGGTGGATTGCTTCCGCAAGGTGTTTTCCGCGGGACAGGTTCAAAAGGCCCGGCTGTATCTTACGGCCTGCGGCCTGTATGAGGCGCGGCTCAACGGCCGGCGCGTCGGGGACGCGCTGCTGACGCCCGGCTCCACGGACTACCGCAAGCGCATCCAGTATCAGGTCTACGATGTGACGGACCTGCTGCGGGGCGGCGAAAACGCCCTGACCGTCGAGCTGGCGGACGGCTGGTACCGCGGCTCCAACGGCGGCGCAGGGCAGACGAACACCTTCGGCACGCAGACAAAGCTGCTGGCGCAGCTGGAGCTGACGCTGGCGGACGGAACGACGCAGACCGTCTGCAGCGACGGGAGCTGGGCGTGGAGCAATGACGGCCCCATCCGCTTTGCCGACCTCAAGGACGGCGAGATCGTGGATGCAAATTGCGAGCCCTCCTATTCCGGCAGTGTCCGCGTCGTGGAGGAGCATGCGCCGCTGACGGCATCCGACAACGTACCGGTCCTCGAGCGCGAGCGCTTTGCCCCGGTCGAACGGATCACAACGCCGTCCGGCAAGACTGTCCTCAAATATGCGCAGAATCTTTCGGGCTATGTGTCCTTCCGTGTGACGGCACACAAGGGCCAGCGAGTCCACATCACGATGGGCGAAACGCTCGATGACAGCGGCGAACTGACGCTCCGGAACATCCAGTGCATTACCAAAGGAAGACCCTCACCGCTGCAGGAGCTGGATTACACCTGCAGGGAGGGCGTGAACGAATACACGCCGAAATTCTATTACGGCGGCTTCCAGTATGCGCAGGTCGACACGGACGTCGAATTCCGGACAGAGGATTTTACGGCAGTTGCCGTCTACAGCGCCTTTGAGGAAACTTCAAAATTCGAGTGCTCCAATCGCCTGATCAACCAATTTTACCACAACACTCTGTGGTCCCTGAAGAGCAACTCCACCGACGTGCCGACGGACTGCCCGACGCGTGAGCGCATGGGCTGGACGGGCGACAGTCAGGTCTTCTTCAACACGGCGTCCTATCTCACGGACTATGCGGCCTTTGCCCGCAAGCATGTGCGCGACATTTTTGACCGCCAGTGGCGCAGCGGCCGCCTGCCGCAGATCGCGCCGTTTGCAAACGAGTCGCCGAGCATCAACAAAATGAACGGCTCCGTCGGCTGGGCGTGCGCAGGTGTCTATATCCCGTACTATTTCTATCAGAAATACGGCGACGACCGCCTGCTGCGTGCGTATTACGACAACATGCTGCGCTATGCGGACTTTATGATCCGCCGCGCGGGGAAATGGGGCGGGATCTTCGCCAAGCCCATGCATCTTTCCCACAAAAATCGAAAGTATGCTGTTAACTGCGGCAAGTCCTACGGCGAGTGGGCCGAGCCGAATGACGTCATGGCCTTCCACGGGATCGACTTTTTCATTCCGCACCCGGAGGAATCCACGGCCTATACATATTTTACGCTCAAGCGTGTGCTGGAGATCGCCTCGATCCTCGGCAAGCCGGAAACGCCGCAGCTGGCGCGCATCCGGGAATACAGCGAGGGCGCGAAACGCGCCTATCAGGAACTCGTTACGAAGGACGGCTACTCGCTGGATACCGACCGGCAGGCCAAGCTCGTCCGGCCCTTGTATATGGGGCTGCTGACGCCGGAGCAGGAGGCCTTTGCCAGAAAGCGCCTCATTGCCGCGCTGGACCACTATGGCTGGCGTCTCGGGACCGGCTTCCTCTCCACGCCGATGATCCTGGACGTTCTGGCGGGGCTGGATATCAGCTATGCCTACCGTCTGCTGGAAAACGAGGAAATGCCCGGCTGGCTCTTTATGCCGAAGTCCGGCGCAACAACGATCTGGGAGGCCTGGGAGGGCAACCAGAAGGACAAATGGATCGCCTCGCTGAACCACTATTCCAAAGGCGCGGTCTGCGAGTGGCTGATGAACACGATGTGCGGCATCCGGATCACCGGAGAAAACCATGTTACAATTGCACCGAAGCCCGGCGGGGACATCACCTTCGCACGGGCTAGTTATTGGAGCATTTGTGGAAACGTTACGACAAGCTGGGAGCGGACGGAGAACGGCTATCGGCTGACCGTGGGCATCCCTGCGAACACAACGGCGGAGATCCTCCTGCCGGACGGAACGGGCCGGACCGTCGGAGCCGGACAGCATCGGTATGAATGGAAATGAAACGATATTACCTTGCCATTGACATCGGCGCGTCCTCCGGGCGGCACATTGTGGGCTGGCGGGAGGACGGCGAAATCAAAGCAAGAGAGGTCTACCGCTTCCCCAACGGCGTACAGGAGCAGAACGGCCATCTCGTCTGGGACGTGGATGCGCTGCTTTCCCATGTGAAGGCGGGCATCGCGGCGGCGAAGGCCGAGTTCCCGGAGATCGTCAGCCTGTCTGTCGATACCTGGGCCGTGGACTATGTGCTGCTGCGCGGCGAGGAAGAAGTCCGTCCCGTCTATGCCTACCGCGACAGCCGCACGGAGGCGGCCATTCCCAAGGTTCACGAAATTCTGCCGTTTGCGGAGCTGTACGCCAAAACCGGCTGCCAGTTCCAGCCCTTCAACAGCATCTACCAGCTCTATGCCGATCAGCTGGCGGGGCGGCTGGAGGGCGTGACGGATTTTCTGATGATCCCGGAGTATCTCCTCTGGAAGCTCTGCGGTGTGAAGTCCAGAGAGTACACCAACGCCACTACCACCGGCATGGTAAACGCAGAAACGGGCAAATTTGACCCGGAGATTATTTCAGCGCTCGGTCTGCCGCCCATCTTCCCCAAACTCCAAAAGCCGGGGACGGTGCTGGGCGAGTATGAGGGGATAAAGTGCGTCCTCTGTGCCACCCACGACACCGCCTCGGCGGTGGAGGGCATCCCCATGGAGGAAAACGCGCCCTATATTTCCAGCGGCACATGGTCGCTTTTGGGCGTCAAAACGCCGAAGCCCATTACAATTACCGCCAGCCGTGCCGCCAATTACTCCAACGAGGGCGGCGTGGGCTATAACCGCTATCAGAAGAACATCATGGGCATGTGGCTGGCCAACGAGCTGCAAAAGGAGCTTTGCAGCGGGCTGGGCTTTGCGGAGATCGTGAACGCCGCAAAGGAGAGCCGCTGCGATGCCCTCATCGACGCCAACGCCCCGGAATTTCTGGCTCCCAAGAGTATGAAGGCCGTCTTTGACACGGCGACCGGCGGAAAGCTCATCAGCATCGGCGATTATTTCCGCTGCGCCTATCGCAGCCTTGCAGAGAGCTATGCGAAAGCCCTTGCAGAGCTGGAGCGAAACACTGGAAAGCAATACGACAAGCTGTACATCGTGGGCGGCGGCGCGAAAAACGACTTGCTAAACCGCCTGACGGCACAGGCCACCGGCAAGCGGGTCGTTGCCCTGCCCATCGAGGCGACGGCGCTGGGGAATCTGAAAATACAAATGGAGGCAGACCTATGAGCTATACGGAAGCAAAAGAAAAATACGCCGCCCTCGGTGTGGATACCGAAGCGGCGCTTACAAAGCTGAAAACTGTGCCGCTATCCCTGCACTGCTGGCAGGGGGACGATGTGCGCGGTTTCGACACCGACCCCACCAAGCCCCTTACCGGCGGCATCCAGACCACTGGCAGCTATCCCGGCCGCGCGAGGACTCCGCAGGAGCTGATGGCGGACATCGAGGAGGTGCTCAAGCTGTGCCCCGGCACAAAAAAGCTGAACCTCCACGCAAGCTATGCCATCTTTGACGACGGCGAGTGGGTAGATCGGGACAAGCTGGAGCCCAAGCACTTCGCCCCGTGGGTGGAGTTCTGCGAAAAGCACGGCCTCGGCGCGGACTTCAACCCGACGTTCTTTTCCCATCGCAAGTGTGATCCGCTGACGCTCAGTTCCCCCAACGAGGAGACCCGCCGCTTTTGGGTGGAGCACGGCAAAGCCTGCGTGCGCATTTCGCAGTATCTGGCGGAGGCGCTGGGGCAGACCTGTACCATGAACATCTGGACAGGGGACGGCTTCAAGGACATCCCCGCCGACCGTCTGGGGCCGCGTATGCGCTACAAGCAGTCCATCGACGAAATTCTCTCGGAGCCCTTTGACTTTACCAAGGTCAAGCCATGCGTCGAAAGCAAGGTTTTCGGCATCGGCGTGGAGAGCTACACCGTGGGCAGCGCGGAATTTGCCCTGAGCTACGCCGCCATGAACAGGGATAAGTGCATCCCCCTGATGGACAACGGCCACTATCACCCCACCGAGGTGGTCAGCGACAAAATCCCGGCACTGCTGACCTTCTTCCCGGAGATCGCCCTGCACATCACCCGCCCGGTGCGCTGGGACAGCGATCATGTGGTGCTGTTCGATGACGAAACGAAGGAGCTCTGCAAGGAGATCGTCCGCTGCGGCGGCTTGGACGGCCGGGTGTATCTGGCGCTGGATTACTTCGATGCCTCTGTCAACCGCATCGCCGCGTGGGTCACGGGCTTCCGCAATGTGCAGAAGGCCCTGCTGAACGCCCTGCTGACGCCGGATATGACGGCTGAACAGAACGCGGGTAATTTTACCGATCTGCTCGTTCGGCAGGAGGAACTGAAGACCATGCCCTTCGGCGAGGTCTGGGCAGAGTATTGCCGCCGCTGCGGCGTGCCGGAGGACGGCGCGTGGCTGCCGCTGGTGTGGGCGTATGAAAAGAACATTCTGGAGGCGAGAGCATGAAAAATATTCTGACAGCCCCGTGGATGGTGGAGATGATCCGCACCGTGACGAATATGTACGACCACGGCTGGGACGAGCGCAACGGCGGAAATGTGAGCCTGCTGCTGGAGGAATCGCAGGTCAACGATTATGTGGACGGCGCGGTTCTGCGGGAGATTCCCACGGGCTTTTCCTGTCCAGAGCTGGACGGCAAGTACTTCCTCGTCACCGGCACAGGCAAGTATTTCAAGAATGTGCAGTACGCCCCGGAGGTCAATCTGGGTCTGGTGCGGCTGACAAATGGCGGCGAGACGGCACAGCTTCTGTGGGGCTTTGCGGACGGTGGGAAATTCACGTCCGAATTTCCGGCACACATGATGAGCCACGCCGAGCGTTTGAAGGTGGATCCACAGAACCGTGTGGTCATGCACTGCCATCCGGCAAACCTGCTTGCCATGACCTATGTCCACATACTCGATGAAAAGCAGTTCACCCGCACGCTCTGGCAGATGTGCACGGAGTGCATTGTGGTGTTCCCGGACGGCGTGAATGTGCTGCCGTGGATGCTCTGCGGCACGAACGAGATCGGTGAGGCCACCGCTGAGAAGATGCGCACCGCCCGGCTTGTTGTCTGGGCGCAGCATGGCATCTACGGCGCAGGCAAGGACTTGGATGAGACCTTTGGCCTCATTGAAACCGCCGAAAAGGCAGCGGAAATTTACATGAAGATCGCCCACCTGCCGCTGGTCAATACCATCACCGACGAGCAGATGCACCAGTTGGAGGCCCATTTCGGCGTGAAGGCAAGAGAGGGCTATCTGGCCTGAATCCTGTTTCTGTTATAGACCAAACCGGCAGCCGGAAACGCATCCGGCTGCCGGTTTGGCCTGTGCTCAGGCACAGAGGTCGAAGAACAGGAAGTGCTCCGGGTCGATGAGGTCGATCGCAAGGATGCTTGCCTCGGGACAGATCCTGTCGAGATCCAGCCGGGCGTCGGTCTCGTCATAGGTGGCGGGCTGCGGCTCGGCGGCGAAGATCAGGCCGTCGTAGTCCTCGGGCACATAGACGATGTAGCTCTTCGTAAAGAGCCGCCCACCGTCCGCGGTGTCCTCCCACTGCGTGGAATAGAAGAATTCGATCTCGTAGTCCGTGCCGTTCCAGCTGACGGTGTGCAGGTAGTGATTCTCGCCACGCTCTGTGTCGTCATAGGCGGAGGAGGCGGTCAGCCACATGCCCGTGTAGTAGTCATAGAGCTCGCTGCTCAGGACCGTCTGAAAATCCTGCTCGAAGTAGGGGATCGACTCGGCCGGGATGTAGCACACGGCGTCAAAGGCGATCTCGCGCATGCCGTCGTGGACATTGTCGTCCTGCTTCGTCACCTGCCACAGGCAGGGCGCGGTCTGGTAGCCGTCGCCGCCCTCTGCGTAGAAGCAGACGCCGTCCTCCAGCTCATATGGGCCGCCGCCCACGTCGCAGTTGATCATCAGATCGCCGTTTTCAAAGGCGGAGCGCAGCACGATCGCGCTGACCTGCCGCAGAACGCCGCCGTTTGCGGGATCGAGCAGTTCGCCGGACGGGGAATACTCCAGCACGAGCCTGTCGTCGGAATCCTCATAGCCCAGCTCCACGCCCGCCGCGCCGGCAGTGGCAATGCCGGATTCCAGCACGGTCTCCTCGGAATTCAGAATGTCCCATGTGCCGTCCTCGTGGATGCGGATCCAGAAATTCTGACCGACGTATTCCCAGAGGCCAACATAAGCTGCGAGGTATTGCGTGGAGTCTGAGGCGTAGGGACCGTAGGAGGCGTCCGGCTGGAACTGGAAGCAGTCCTCGCCCTCCCAGTACCAGACGAGCACCGTTTCGGTGCCGTCCTCCTGCCGGAATTCCAGCCGGATGTCGCTGCTGCCGTCGCCGGTCACATCGTCAAAGGAGATGCTCCAGTAATCGGACGCGGCGTTCGGGATTTCAACGGGATAGGTGACGCTGTCAAAGCAGATCTGTTCCGCCTCGTCGTAATAAAATGTCGCCCATTCGCTGCCGATGCAGACGCAGACCGGCGTTTCCACGCCGTCCTGCACGATCGTGCCCCGGTCGTTTACCATGCCCGTGGTGCGCCAGTCCTCGCCCGGCAGCTCCTCCGTCGGGGCCTCCTCTCTGCCGCAGGCGGCGAGGGTCAAGAGGAGTGCAAGGGCCAGAAGCAGGGAAAATGCTCTTTTCATGATTCGATCCTTCCTTTCCGTTTTCTGCCGGGTAAAAAATTCCACCGTACAGAGACATTGTACGGCGGAATGTTCAGAAAGTCTATTAACCAAAGGTTAACCAGGCTGCTTTAACAGGACTGCAAGCTCCTGCCGTTTCCGGCGGGTGTCGCCGTCGATGTGGAGCTTGGCATAGAGCTGGTTCAGATACTGCTTGACGCTGCCCTCGGAGAGGCCGAGCCGCCCGGCGATCTCGCGGTTCGTCAGGCGCTGCGCAAGCAGGTCGGCAAGCTCCAGCTCCCGCGGGGTAAGCCCGGCGAGGGCCGCAGGCCGGGTGCGGCGCGCCTCAGACAGCCTGCCCAGTTCCGCGATCGCCTGCGTGTCCGGGCGATTTTCCAGCAGCGGCGCAAGATAGCGGTAATTCTCCGCAAACGGCAGAATCAGTCCGTCCGGCGCGGCATCGGCCAGAGCCTGCTCCAGCAGCGCCTCGGCCTCGGCGCGTTTGCCGAGCTGCGCATAGGCGGCAGCCGTCTGGATGCGCACATGGAGGGCGACAAGGGCATAGGGGAATCGCGCGCAGGCGGCCAGAAGCGCCTCGCTCCGGCCGATGAGCCGGGCATACTCTCCCTGCGCCAGCCAGACCTGATTTTCGATCATGTCATACATCGGCCGTCCGGGGGCCAGAATGTGGACGGTGTCGAGCCGGTGCAGGCGGAACAGCTCCGGAATGCGCTCCGTATCTCCGCGCAGCGCATCATAATAGGCGCAGATGGCGTAAAAGATCGGGAGCCATGCGGCGTTGTGCTGCCGCACCAGCCCGGCGTTGCGCTGCTCGCGCGTGTACGGCAGGGAAACGTCCCGGAAAAGCGACAGCCGCAGCGCCAGAAGGTCGCAGCACAGGGCCATGCTCTCCTGCAGAGGCCCGGTGCTCCGGTCGCGCTCCAGCGCAATATGGGCGTCGGCAAAGCGGCACTGCAGAAGCAGCGCCTCCGCACGCATGATCTGCTCCGCCCCGCGGCCGTGGCCGTTCGTGACGCGGTAATAATGCGGCATGCACTCGTCCATCTCGGACAGCTCTGCCTCCAGCGCGCCGGGCGTCCGGTGGAACATCATCAGCACGGAGGGCGAGCCGAACGTCCAGCCGCCGCTCCGGCGGATGGTGATGGCCGGACGGGTCATTTTGCTGCTGGCGCTGCGGTGCAGGCGGCTCATGGCCGAAATATCGTTGTAGGATAGGAAGCTCAGGATGAGGTCGCATTCGCCAAGCAGATTTCCGCGCTCGTTCGGCGGCAGCTCCGGGTGCGCGTCCAGCGCGCTCTGCAGCAGCTCGCGCAGCTCCAGCATCTTCGGGATACGGCTCCAGTTGAACATGCAGCGCATCAGCACCAGAATGGCAAGCGGATGCGCCAGCAGCGCGTCTTTCGGGCATTCCTCCAGCGCAGAAAGCACCAGAGCGGGGTCCAGCGTGGAAAGCAGAATGCCGGCGTCCTGCGTCACAGCGTCCAGCAGGGAAGCATAGTCGCCGCAGCGCCGGAAGGAATCCATGGCGTGGAGCATCTGCCCGTGCGCGGCGTACCAGCGCCCATAGCGCGCCCGGCAGGCCCGCTGCCGGGGCTCCGGGAGCGTGCGGAAGACCTGCGCGGCGCAGGCCTTCATCATGTGGTGGAAGCGATAGGTCACGCCGTCCGGAAGAAGGCTGGCAAAGGCGTTCTGCGCAGTCAGCGCGCCCAGCAGCTGCTCCGTTTCCGGCTCTTCGGTGACAAAGCGCGCCATTTCCGCCGTGAATTCATCGGCAAGACCGAGCACGGCCAGAAATTCCTGTGTGCGCTGCGGCAGCGGGTCAAGCATGGCGGCCGTGAACATGGCGTAGATATCCGAATTTCCGTCGGCCAGCGTTCCGCGCTCGGCCAGCGAGCGCAGATTGAGGTAGACGGCGGAGAACCAGCCCTCCGTGGAGGTCAGAAGCGCGGTCAGCTGCGACTCGGACAGCGCGGCGCCGCAGCGGCGGGCATAGATGGCCAGCTCCTCGCGGCCAAGCCGGAGCTGCTCCGCGCCGATCCGGTGCAGGCGGATGCCCAGACGCAGCTGCGCGTCGGCAGGCAGAAAGCGGTCGCGCCCGGCAACGATGAGGTGGACGTTTTCCGGCAGGCGGTTTGCAAGCGTGCACAGGAAATCCGCGACGCGCGCATCGGCCAGCAGGTGAAAATCGTCGAGGAAGAGATAGCACGGCTCCGGCCCGGCCAGCCCGCGGCACAGGCCGTCCGCCAGAAGCCCTGCGCCCGCGGCATCGACAGGGCAGTCGTAGTCACGCAGGAACGGGAACCCGGCGTGGGCAAAGGCCTCCTGCGCGCTTCGCCAGAGAATGGCAAGGTGGGCGGAATAGACGCTGATGCGGATACAGTGTGGCGGCGCCTCTCTGGCGAGAAACCAGTTGACGGCCGTCGTCTTGCCGTAGCCCATGGGTGCAACGATCGCCGTCAGTGCGCAGTGGGAGACCGGCCGCAGGCTCTCCTGCAGCCGCCCGGAAATATAGATCGTGTTAAGATCATGCCTGATGCGCGCCATCCGCTCACCTCCGGAAATATCGTGTCTGCAGGCATTATAGCATATGTCGCATTTTGGCGCAACTGGCCGCACGATGCGGCGGGAAAACATGCATTGATTTCCGAAAAGTGATGTGCTATACTATTTAATATAGATATCAAACCAGAGGAGGGTCTCCCGAATGGAGCGTATCACAAGCAGTCACAATCCGCTCGTGCAGCACATGCGGAAGCTGCAGACCTCGCGCGCCTATCGCGAGAGCTGCGGCGAATTTGTGGCGGACGGCTGGAAGCTTCTGGAGGAGGCACTCAAGTGGTATCCCGAGGTGACGGCCGTTCTGACGAGCGAGCCGGAGCGCTGCCCGGCACTCCCATCGTCGGCACGTCTGGTCGAGGTCCCTGCGTCATTGATGCAGAGCGTTTCGAGTATGCGCACGCCGCAGGGCGTTTTATTCTCCCTGCGCCTGCCGCAGGAGGGCGCGCTCCGGGTGCAGCCCGGCATGCTCCTGCTCGACCGCATCCAGGACCCCGGAAACCTCGGCACGATCCTGCGCACGGCCGACGCCTTCGACCTGCCGGTCCTGCTGACGAACGGCTGCGCCGATCCGTTTTCCGAAAAGACGGTGCGCGCCTCCATGGGCGCGGTGTTCCGCCGTCCGCCGCAGAGCGCACCGATGGAGGACGTCCTCCGTGTCTGCCATGCCGCCGGGATCCCCATTGCGGCGACGGCGCTGTCCGACACGGCGTGCGATCTGCGCGAGGTCGATCTGAAGCGCCATCTTGTCGTCATCGGCAGCGAGGGGCAGGGCATTTGCCCGGAGCTGCTCGCCGCCTCGGACCGGCAGATCATCATTCCCATGCAGCCGCGCTGCGAGTCGCTCAATGCGGCCGTCGCGGCGGCGATCGTGCTGTGGCAGATGCGGCCGTAGCGCGGGAGAACACGGAAGGAGGGCGCGCAGATGCAGAAGCACTGGGTTTGGCTGGCAACGCGAAGCGGCATCGGGGTCCGGGGCCGCGCGGAGCTGCTGCGCCGGTTCGGCACGGCAGAGCGCATTTATGCCATGGACCGGGCCGCGCTGCAGGCGGAGGAAGGCCTGCGGCGGAGCTGGCTCGAGCCGCTGCTCGACAAAACGCTGGACGGCGCGGAGCGCATTCTGGCGCAGTGTGACCGTTTTGACATCCGCCTTCTGACCTATGCGGAGCCTGCCTATCCCGAGCGGCTGCGCAACATTGCAGACCCGCCCGCTCTTTTGTATTATCAGGGTCGTCTGCCGGATTTTGACCACGAGGCCGCGATCGCCGTTGTCGGCTCACGCCGGTGCAGCGCCTACGGCCTGCTGCACGCCAAGCAGTTCTCCCGCCTGATCGCCGCAAGCGGCGGGCTTGTGATGTCCGGCGGTGCACGCGGCATCGATACCATGGCGCTGCAGAGCGCGATGGACCTGCCGGAGCCGGTCGTTTGTGTGCTGGCCTGCGGGCTCGACATCGCCTATCCGCCGGAAAACGGCCAGCTGTTTGCGCAGATCGCGTCGAGAGGCTGCCTCCTGAGCGAATACCCGCCGGGGACGAGCCCGATGCGCGGCAATTTCCCGGTGCGCAACCGTATTCTGAGCGGCCTTTCCGTTGGCGTTCTCGTGGTCGAGGCCTCGGCGCAGAGCGGTGCGCTCATCACGGCGCGGCTGGCGCTGGAGCAGGGCAGGGACGTATTTGCCATTCCCGGCAATCTCGGCGTCGCCTCGTGCGAGGGGACGAATCGCCTGCTGCGCGAGGGTGCGCTCATGCCCGAAAACGGCTGGGAGCTGCTGCAGGAATACACGCACCTGTTTCCGGGCAAGCTGGCGGACGGTCGCCGCCGCGAGGTGATGGAGCAGCGCTTTGGGTCGCATTACGCAGCGGCCGTCCCTGCGCAGCCCCTGCCGGAGAGACCGGCAAAACCGGCCCGCCCGGCAGCGTCTTCACCGGAAAAGTCCCCAGCCCTCGACAAAAAAGACATTGACAATCCGCCTGCAAGGCCTTATAGTGACAGAAAGAAAGCACCGCCCGCCCTGTCCGGCGACGAAGCGGCGGTCTATGCCGCCCTGACGCCGGAGCCGATCCTTGCGGATCTTCTCACGGAGCATACGGGCCTTCCGCCGCAGCGCCTGCTTGCGGCCATGACCATGCTCCAGATCAAGGGGCTGGCCAAAAAGCTTCCCGGCAACCGCTATCAGCGCGCCGGAGGATAATGGATATATGGAGGTTCCCTTCATGACAAAGGGATCGAATCTGGTGATCGTCGAGTCACCGTCTAAAGCAAAGACCATTGGAAAATATCTCGGCCCGGATTATCGCGTCGAGGCCTGCATGGGCCACCTGCGCGACCTGCCCAAGAGCAAGATGGGCGTCGATCTGGAGCACGATTTTGAACCGGACTATCAGCCGCTGGCCAGCAAGGCCGCGATCATCTCCGAGCTGCGCAGCGCATCCAAGGCTGCAAAGCACATCTACCTCGCGACCGACCCGGACCGCGAGGGAGAGGCGATCTCGTGGCATCTGAAGGAGCTGCTTGAGCTGCCGGACGACAAGACGGAGCGCGTGACGTTCAACGAGATCACGAAAAACGTCGTAACGCGCAGCATTCAGGAGCCGCGCAGCATCGATTATAATCTGGTGGACGCCCAGCAGGCCCGCCGGATCCTTGACCGCATCGTCGGCTACCAGCTCAGCCCGCTGCTGTGGAAGAAGATCCGCCGCGGCCTGTCCGCCGGGCGCGTGCAGTCTGTTGCCACGCGTCTTGTCGTGGAGCGCGAGCAGGAGATTGAGGCCTTCGTGCCGAAGGAATACTGGACGATCGACGTGCTGCTGCGCTGCCTGAACAAGCCGGGCAGCTTCACGGCGCACTATTACGGCGAGGAAAAGAAGCGCGAGCTGCACAGCGAGGCCGAGGCCGACGAGGTTCTGCGCGACATCGCCGGGCAGGAATTCACCATTGCGGGCATCAAGCGCACGGAAAAGCGCCGCTCGCCGACGCCGCCGTTCATCACCTCCACGCTGCAGCAGGAGGCCTCCCGAAAGCTCAATATGACGCCGCGCCGCACGATGGCCGTTGCGCAGCAGCTCTATGAGGGCGTCGACATCAGCGGCGAGGGCACCGTCGGCCTCATCACCTATATGCGTACCGACTCCCTGCGCCTGTCCGAGGAGGCGCTGGCCGCTGCGCGTGATTTTATCACCGATCGCTACGGCCCGGCCTACTATCCCGGCCAGCCCCGCCATTTCCGCAAGAAGGAGGGCGCGCAGGACGCGCACGAGGCCATTCGCCCCAGCAATGTCCGGCTCGACCCCGAGACCATTCAGGCAGACCTGACGCGCGAGCAGTACCGGCTGTACAAGCTGATCTGGAGCCGCTTCGTCGCCTGCCAGATGTCCGATGCACGCTATGACGCCGTGCAGATCGACGCGCGATGCGCGGGCCATGCCTTCCGCGCCAGCGACCAGATCCTGAAATTCTCCGGCTTTACCGCCGTGTATGAAGAGGGCCGCGACGACGAGGCCGAGGAGCGCTCCTCCTCGCTGCCCGATCTCGACGGCTCCGAACGCCTGACTGCCGAAAAGCAGGAAAAGGCCCAGCATTTCACCCAGCCGCCCGCGCGCTACACCGAGGCGACGCTCGTCAAGGCGATGGAGGAGCGCGGCGTGGGCCGCCCGTCGACCTATGCGTCGATCGTGGCAACGATCCAGGACCGCGAGTACGTCATCAAGAAGGACAAGCGCCTCTGGCCGACGCCGCTCGGCCGTGTCGTGACCGAGCTGATGATCGAGCGCTTCCGCGACATCATCGATGTCGAGTTCACGGCGAATATGGAGCACCAGCTCGACGAGGTCGAGGCCGGAAAGGTCGGCTGGAAGACCGTCCTGCGCGATTTTTATCAGGATTTCCACCGCGAGATGGAGGATGCCGAGAAAGCTCTCGACGGTGTGCGCATCAAGGTGCCGGATGAAGAGACCGATGAGGTCTGTGAGCTGTGCGGGCGCAAAATGGTCATCAAGAGCGGCCGCTTTGGCCGGTTTTTGGCCTGCCCCGGCTTCCCGGAGTGCAAGAATACCAAGCCGCTCGTCGAGCGTATGCCGGGCCGCTGCCCGCGCTGCGGCAGTGGGATGCTCAAGCGCAAGTCAAAAAAGGGCTATGTCTACTACGCCTGCGAGCGCGGCGCGGAGTGCGGCTTTATGACGTGGGACGTGCCCACGGCGCAGGATTGCCCGAGCTGCGGGCAGACGATGTTCAAAAAGTCCGGCCGCGGCCAGATGAAGCCGTTCTGCATCAACGAAAAGTGCCCGGACTTCCTGCCGGAGGATAAGCGCGGTTATAAGCGCCGCATGCCGAAGGCCACGACGGACACCGTCGAGAATGCCGAGGAGATCGCCCCGGCTGCGGAGGAGACCGAAAAAAAGCCCGCCAAAACGGCCAAGACATCGAAGACCGGGAAGACGGCCAAGGCCGCCAAGGCCGCAAAAACTGCGAAGACCACGAAAAAAGCGGCGGAGAAAAAGCCTGCCGCACGCAAAAAGACAAAAACGGAGAGCGAAGCATGACCGAAGTACGCGTGATCGGCGCGGGACTTGCGGGCAGTGAGGCCGCATGGCAGCTTGCCGAGCGCGGCTTTGCCGTCCGCCTGTCCGAGATGAAGCCGGTAAAAATGACCCCTGCGCACCACTGCACGGATTTTGCGGAGCTTGTCTGCTCCAACTCCCTGCGCGGCGACCGGCTGGAAAATGCCGTCGGCCTGCTCAAGGAGGAGCTGCGGCGGCTCGGGAGTCTCATCCTGCAGTGCGCCGATGCCACGCGCGTCGAGGCGGGCGGCTGCCTTGCCGTCGACCGCTACGGCTTTTCTGGTATGGTGACGGAGCGCATCCGCAGCCACCCGAATATCACGGTCATCTCCGAGGAGGTGACCGAGGTCCCGGCGGGGCCGGTCATCATCGCGACGGGCCCCCTGACGTCCGACGCCATGAGCGAGGCCATCGGCCGCTATTTCGGCCAGACGGATTATCTGCATTTCTTTGACGCGGCTGCGCCGCTCGTCACGCTGGAGTCCATCGATATGACGAAGGCGTGGTACGCCTCCCGCTATGACCGCGGGAGCGCGGATTACATCAACTGCGCCATGACGCGCGAGGAATATCAGGCCTTCGTCCGGGAGCTGGCCGCCGCCGAGGAAGCGGAGGTGCACGGCTTTGAGGACAAAAACGTCTTTGAGGGCTGCATGCCGGTCGAGGTCATGGCTCGCCGCGGCGAGGACACGCTGCGCTACGGCCCTCTGAAGCCCGTCGGCCTGCGGGACCCGGCAACGGGCCGCGAGCCCTATGCCGTTGTGCAGCTCCGGCGCGACAATGCGGCCGGAAACATCTACAATCTCGTCGGGTTCCAGACGCACCTGCGTTTTCCGGAGCAGAAGCGCGTGTTCTCCATGATCCCGGCGCTGCACGATGCGGAATTCGTCCGCTACGGCGTGATGCACCGCAACACGTTTCTGAATTCACCGAAGCTGCTCGACGCGTGCTACGCAGACCGGCGCGACCCCATGGTCGCCTTTGCCGGGCAGATGACGGGCGTGGAGGGCTATGTCGAATCGTGCGCCTCCGGCTATCTTGCCGCCGTCAGCATGGCGGCGCGGCTGGAGGGAAGGCCCGTGCCGGACTTCGGCACCGTGACGGCCATCGGCGCGCTGGCGCACTATGTCAGCGACAGCACCGTGGCATCGTTCCAGCCGATGAATGTGAATTTCGGCATCATCGCCCCGCTCGAGCAGCGGGTGCGTGGAAAAGCAAACAAGAATCTGGCCATTGCCAACCGGTCGCTTGCGCACCTGGAGGCCATGGAGAAATGAGGGAACAGGCATGAAAATCATTCTGGATGCAATGGGAGGCGACAACGCCCCGGATGCCGTGGTGCGCGGTGCACTGGAGGCGGCAAAGGAGTTCGGCGTGCAGATCGTTCTGGTCGGCCGCGGCGCGGATATCCTTGCCAGCATGAAGGCCCAGGGCTGGGATACGCTCCCGGACGGCGTGGAGCTTGCCAATGCCGAGGATGTGGTGGACATGCACTGCGATCCCGCCGCGGTCGTGAAGCAGCATCCGAACTCTTCGCTCGTGCTGGGCGCAAGAATGCTGGCGCAGGGCGGCGGTGATGCGTTCATCTCGGCCGGCAATACCGGCGCGCTGCTCACGGCGGCCACGCTGCTCGTCAAGCGCATCCGCGGTATCCGCCGCGCGGCGTTCTCGCCGGTCCTTCCGACGAAGGACGGCCACGCCATTCTCATCGATGCGGGCGCGAATGCCGAGTGCACGCCGGAATTCCTGCTGCAGTTCGGCTGCATGGGCTCGTTCTACGCGCAGAAGGCGCTCGGCATCGAGTCGCCGCGCGTGGGCCTTCTGAACAACGGCGCGGAAGATACGAAGGGCGACCCGCTCCACCGCGAGGCCCATCAGCTTCTGAAGCGCGCCGCGGAGCAGGGGACCATCCACTTCGTCGGCAATGTCGAGGCGCGCGATGTGCCGTTCGGCGCGGCGGATGTTATCGTGGCGGACGGCTTCTCCGGCAACGTCCTGCTCAAGACCATGGAGGGCACGGCCATGTTCATGTCCGGCATGATGAAGCAGATGTTCTACCGCAATCCGCTGACGATGCTCGGCGCGCTGCTGTGTAAAAAGGGCCTGAACGGCATCCGCAAGACCATGGACTACCGCGAAACGGGCGGGTCCATCGTCATCGGCATCAGCCGCCCGGTCATCAAGGCGCACGGCTCGTCCGACGCCGCCGCTGTCCGCGGCGCGATCCGGCAGGCCATCCGCGCGGTCGAGAGCGGCTTCTGCGAGGAAATTCGTGCCAATATCGGGCAGATGATCCTGCCCAGGGGGGAAGAACATGCTGAATAAGCTGGAAAAGGCATTGGGCTACAAGTTCCGCGATCCGGAGCTTCTGCGCATGGCGCTGACACACACCTCCTGTGCAAACGAGATCTATCAGGACCCGCTGCGCAGCTATGAGCGGCTGGAATTCCTTGGGGATTCCATTGTCGGCTTCGTGACGGCGGAGTATCTGTACCGGACTTTCCCCAAAAAGCTCGAAGGCGATCTGACGCGCATCCGCGCGGAGCTCGTCTGCGAAAAGAGCCTTGCCGCCGTGGCGGAGCGTCTCTCGCTCGGCGAGCATCTGCTGCTCGGAAACGGCGAGGATCAAAGCGGCGGCCGCCGCCGCCCGAGCATCCTCTGCGATGTTATGGAGGCCGTTGTGGCTGCCAGCTATCTGGACGGAGGCTTTGCCGTGGCCAGCGACATCGTGACGCGGCTCATCCTGCCGCAGCTCGCCGAGGCGGAAAAGACCCACGATTATAAGACGGAGCTGCAGGAGCTCGTGCAGCGCAAAAAATCGCAGCAGCTGAGCTATGAGCTCATCTCGGAGACTGGCCCGGACCACTGCAAGGAATTTAACGTTCATGTCCTGCTCAACGGCAGGGAGGTCGGTACGGGCTCCGGCACGAGCAAAAAGCGCGCCGAGCAGGCAGCGGCGGCGCAGGCCATTGTGCGGCTCTTCCCGGAACAGAAATAAAACGATTGGGACCACCGGCGGCAGCCGATGGTCCCAATCCTGTTTTATAGCGTGCGTTCGCGGGTCGAGCGGCGCATGGCGTTGGCCAGCTCCGTGATGCACAGCAGCGTTGCCACAAGGAACACACCGGGGATGACGATGATCCACCATGCGTCCGTGAGCAGAGCCTTTTCGGACAGGGAAAGCATGCTGCCCCACGAGACGACCTCGATCGGCAGGCCGATGCCGAGGAAGCTCAGCGTTGATTCTGCCGTGATGGCGCTGCGGATGTTCATAACGACCATGAACGAGATGGACGAGAAGAAATTCGGCGCAAGGTGCTGCCGCAGGACGTGGAAGAAGCCGCCGCCCATGCAGCGCGAGGCCAGCACATATTCGCTGCTGCGCAGCCTGCGCACCTCCGTGCGAACGACCTTGGCGATGCTGGCCCAGCTCGTCAGCCCGATGACGAGCGAGAGCGTGAGCACATTTGCCGTGCCCAGAATGGCCTGCAGCAGCACGACGAGCAGCAGGTTCGGCACGCTCAGCAGAATTTCCGTCAGCCGCATCAGGAGACGGTCCAGCCAGTCCGGCGCGCAGCCGCTGACCGTGCCGAACAGAATGGCGATGGTTGTGGACAGCAGCGTGGACAGAACGCCGATGGTCAGCGAAATGCGCCCGCCGTACCAGATCATGGAGAAAATATCGCGGCCCATCGGGTCCGTCCCGAAGAGAAATTCCCGCGACGGCGCTTCATTGCAGTGCGCAAGGTCGAGATAGGTCGGATCGTGCGTCAGGAGCACCTCGCAGAACAGGCAGCCGAGCACGATGAGCGTCAGAACGGCGGCTGAAAAAATCGGCTTGCCGCGGTACCACGGCGCGCGGCGTACCGGTGCTGCGGGCGACTGCGGCCGGACGCCGACCAGACGAAAGCGGTCGTCTGTCATTTTGAAGTCACCTCCCGTTCCGTCGGGCGAAGGCGCGGGTCGAGCCGCGCGTTCATGGCCTGCGCCAGCAGACTGCATGCGATGACGACCGCGCCGGAGAGCAGGCACAGCACCATCAGCAGGTTGTAGTCCTTGTAGCGCGCGCTCTCGTAGGACAGTGTGCCGAGGCCGGGATAGGAGAACACGGCCTCCACGATATAGGTCCCGCCCATCACATGCGGCACGGAGATGGCCATGAGGCTGAGATAGGACGGAAGCACATTGCGCAGGCACTGCCGCAGCACGATGTGCGCCCGGCCCATTCCCTCGCTGCGCGCCAGCAGCACATAGTCCGCGCGCAGCTCCTCCACCAGCCGGTTGCGCACGAGGTAGGCATAGTACCACAGGTGGCTCAGCACGACAACGGACATCGGCAGGATCAGGTGCACGATCCGGTCGCCGACATCGTCCGCGTGGCCGACGCTGTAGGCCCCGGAGCTTGGCAGCCAGCGCAGCGTGACGGAGAACAGCAGGATCAGCATCAGTGACAGCCAGAATTCCGGGATGCAGCTCGTCACCGTGCCAAGCTTGCAGAGGATGCGGTCGAGCGGCCGGTCCTCCTTCCATGCGCACAGCGCGCCGAGCAGCAGAGCCAGCACGAACAGCAGCACGAAGCCGAGCCCGCCGAGCAGCAGGGTGTTGCCAATGCGGTCACCGATCAGCTCCAGCACGTCCATCTTGTATTTATAGGAGATGCCGAAATCGCCGTGCAGCGCGCGGCTGAACCAGCGGGCGTACTGCGTGGGCAGGGGATCATTCAGGCCGAGCTTGTCCTCAGCCCATTCGCGCTCGGCGGGGGACATTTTTTCCACGCGGTCGCCGTAGTAGGAGACAAGCGGGTCGCCCGGAGCGAGGCGGGAGATATAGAACGTCAGAACGGAGAGCAGCAGCACGCTCAGCACGAAAATGCCGAGGCGCGGCAGCAGCCGCAGGAAAAACCGGCGGACCTTCATACGGCGCCCCCTCCTTCCAGCAGAACGTAATGCTCCGGTGCGACCTCCGTCCATGTGCCGCCGTCCGGCAGCGGCCCCTCAAAGACGAGCGGCCTGCGGGCGCGCTCGAGGCGCGGGTCCGGGATGGGGATGGACGAGAGCAGCGCGCGCGTATAGGGGTGCTGCGGCGCGGCGAACAGCGATGCCGTCGGGGCCAGCTCCACGAGCCTTCCCTGATACAGCACGCCGACGCGGTCACAGAGGAATTCCACGACAGCCAGATCGTGGGCAATAAACAGGAAGGAGAACCCGTGCTCCTCCTGCAGATGGCGAAACAGATTGATAATCTGCGCCTGAATGGAGACGTCCAGCGAGGCGACCGGCTCGTCCGCAACGAGCAGCTCCGGCTCCATGGAAAGGGCCCGCGCGATCGCAACACGCTGGCGCTGCCCGCCGGAAAGCTCACCGGGGTATTTGTCCAGATAGCCCGCGTCCAGACCAACATAGCGCATCTGGAATTCCGCCTCGGCGCGGTAGCTGCCGCGCGGCGGGCGGACGTGCTGGATGCGCATCGGCTCTGCAATGATATCGCACACGCGCATGCGCCCGTTCAGGCTCGAGCCGGAGTCCTGAAAGATGATCTGCCGCTCTGCCTGCAGCGTGCGGCGGTTCGCGCGGAAGGCGCGGCGGTCACAGATGTCGATGCCGCGATAGAGGATCTGCCCGCTCTGCGGCCGCAGCAGATTCATCACGCAGCGCGCGATGGTCGATTTGCCGGAGCCGGATTCGCCGACGAGACCGAGAACCTCGCCGCGCCGGAGCGTGAACGAGACGTGATCCACAGCGCGGAGCATGGCCCTTCGCCCGAGCGGGAAGGCGTGCGTCAGACCGCGCACCTCGAGAAGCGGCTCAGCCATGGCGCTCGCCTCCGATCGGCGGCGTGATGTGCGGGGCCCGGGGGTCGAGCAGCCACGTCGCGGCAAAATGGGTGTCGGAAATGCGGAACATCGGCGGCTCCTCCTCATAGTCGATGGCAAGGGCATATTTGTTGCGGCAGGCGAAGGAGTCGCCCTTCGGCGGGTCGATCAGCGTGGGCGGCATGCCGGGAATGGTATGCAGCCGCGGCTTTCCACGGGACAGCGCCGGGAGCGACTGCAGCAGACCCCAGGTGTAGGGGTGGCGCGGATCGTAGAAGATATCCTCCGCCGTGCCGAGCTCCACGATCTTCCCGGCGTACATGACGGCCACACGGTCCGCCACGCGCGCCACGGCACCGAGATCGTGGGTGACGAAAACGGTCGCCGTGCCGAGCTTCTGCTGAATTTCGCGCAGAAGATCGAGAATTTGGGCCTGAATGGTCACATCCAGCGCGGTCGTCGGCTCGTCGGCAAACAGGATCGACGGGTCGCCCGCCAGCGCAATGGCCAGCACGACGCGCTGGCGCATGCCGCCGGAAAAGTGGTGCGGATACAGGCCACGCCGCTCCTCCGGCCGGTCGATGCCGACAAGGCGCATCAGCTCGAGCACGCGCTGCTCCAGAGCCGCGCCGCGCAGGCGGGGCGCATGGACGCGGACAGCGGCCGCCAGCTGCGCGCCGACGGTCATGCTGGGGTTTAGCGCAGTCATCGGGTCCTGAAATACCATGGAAAACAATGAGCCGCGCAGCTTCTGCAGCTCACGTTCCCGCAGCTGCGTGATATCACGGCCATTTACCGCGATCGTGCCGCTCTTGCGCCGCGCGCTTGGCGGCAGCAGGTGCAGGATGCTCTTGCACAGCACGCTTTTGCCGCAGCCGGATTCGCCCACGATGGCGAGGACCTCACCCGCGCGCAGCGAAAAGCTGACGTCGCGCACGGCCTGGACCTCTCCAGTCGGGGTGAAAAAGCTGACGGACAGATTTTTTACTTCCAGTAGCTCTGCCATAGGATCACCTGTTAAAACGTACATGCGGGAGGCAGCTTGCCAAAAAAGTCTTTTAGAACTTTTTTGGCAAGCTGCTTTCAAAATTGCAAAATATGATTTTGCAAGATTGTTTTGCAATTTTGCCGCTGCGGCGGGTTATTGAACGCGAAAGAGAACCCTGACGGTTCCCTTTCACACTATCCTTCCCTCCGAAATTTTCGGCCGGGCAGTTTTTTCAACAGTCTGGGAGGCTCGATCCGCGAGCCTCCCGATGCTTTTTCTTGTTATTTCTCGATCGTCCATTCCTGAACATTCCAGAAAATGCCGACGCCGTGGTGGCCGAGTACGGTATCCGCCGCGATGCCCTGCAGACCGTCGACGGCGACATAGTTCGCGTCGATGTAGCAGATGAAGGCATAGGCAGGATCGGCGGCCAGCGCCTCCTGGAACTTGGCGTAATACTGGCGGCGCTGCTCCGGGTCGGAGGTCTCGCGGGCCAGCTTCAGGTAGCTGTCCACGGCGGCATTGGAGTAGCCGGAGTAGTTTGCACCCTTGTCCGTGCCGAACACCTTATAGGTGTGGTCGTCGGCGTCGAATGGGCTGCCCCAGCCGATGAGGCAGGCCATCTGTCCGCCCCAGTCCATCTGCGCGGGAATGTCGACCGTGCAGTTGATGCCGATATCGCGCAGCTGCTGTGCGGCAGCCTGTGCAATGTCGATGCGGTCCTGCTCACCGGCCATGACGCTGATGACAAAACCGATCTCCTTGCCGTTTCGCTCGTAGAAGCCGTTTTCACTCATCGTGCAGCCCGCGTCCTCCAGAATGGTCTTTGCCTTTTCCGGGTCATAGTCGTAGTGCTCTACATTGGAGTCGTTATAAATGTTGCGCTGCAGGGGACTGTAGGCGGCCATGCCCTGCCCGAGCAGGACGGAGTCGATGATGGCCTGCCGGTCAATGCCGTAGCAGATGGCGGGGATGAGGTCGCGGTTCTCCGTCCAGTAGTCGTTCCAGAAGTTGAAGAGAATGCCGCGGTAGTCTGCCGTCGTCATGTCATAGCAGGTATAGCCCTCCTTGTCCGTAAAGTCCTTTGCGTTTTTCGGATCGAGCAGGGCCAGATCGATCTCACCGGACTTCAGCTGCAGAGCCTGTGCATTGTCGTCCGTGACGATCTTGAAGATGATGCGGTCGATCTTCGGCGCACCGAGGTAATAATCCTCGTTTTTGACCAACACGATGGACTGCCCGGCGTCCCAGCTCTCCAGCTTATACGGGCCGGTGCCGACCGGATGGCGGAAGAAGTCCGACTCCTGCATGTCCTCGCCCTGCAGCAGGTGCTGCGGCAGAATGGCCATGGTCATATAGTCGAGGAAGGCCACGTTCGGTGCGGACAGGCGGAACACGACGGTCTTGTCGTCGGGAACGGTGATCTCCTCCACGTCTTCGAAGTTCGGCGCGTTCTCCGAGCCGTTTTCGGGGTCCATGATGGCTTCGATCGTGAATTTTACGTCCGCAGCCGTGAACGGCTCGCCGTCATGCCACTTCACGCCGTCGCGCAGGTGGAAGGTGTAGGTGCAGGCGCTCTCATCGTATTCCCACGATTCAGCCAGACCGGCAACGACCTCGTTGCTGCCGTTGTGGGCGGTCAGACCGCTGAAGAGCAGCACGTTGATCTCGCCGTGCTCATCCATGGCGGGGTTGATGCGGGTGTAGTCGCCGCTGCCGTAGACGAGCGTCGTGCCTTCGTCTTTGGTCACTGCCGGGCTTTTGCTGCATGCGGCCAGCGCCAGAACGGCGCTCAGCACCAGCAGCAGTGCAAGAATTCGTTTCATTGGGGGTGGTCCTCCTGTCATTTCGGGCCCTTTCGCCCGTTCTCGTGATGCATTTTAGCATACGAAATTCGGTTCCGGAAGCTCCCCCGGGGGATATTCGATGCAAAAAGATCGAAAAAAGTTGTGCCGGCTTTGCCTCGTGAAAAAGTGGCCATAGTCGCTTTGGCCTATGTTCGGAAACAAAACCGGACCGGTATCTACCGGATCTGGTCCACACCGGGACGGTCCGCCAGCACCTGGCGCACCTGACGCCGCCGCAGAAATACCGTCAGCCAGCACACCGCCATGGTGATCAGACCGCAGACGGTCATGCAGAGACGGTAATCCAGCACCTCTCCCAGTGCGCCGATGGCCAGAGAGAGCGCCGCTCCCGCCGCTGTGCAGAGCATGGACTCATAGGCATTGAGCCGGGCGCGCAGCCGGTCGGGGATATAGCGCTGGACTGCCGCCTGACGGATGGTGGCGCTTTGAATGCCCAGAAAGCCGCAGATCGCCCGATTCACCAGCATCAGGGGATATGGCAGCCACAGCAGGCAGGTGTCCATCAACTCATAGGTCTGATATACACCGAACAGAAAGCCAAAGCGCTTTTTCTCCGGGAGAGAGTAGCGGTAGCGGATGGCTCCGCCGATGGTGCGCCCGGCAAATTCCGCAACGGAGAAAAAGGAATACATGGCGGTAGTGAAGCCCGGCGCCGTGCGGAAAAAGGCGATGAGCAAGGGAGAATAGCCCGAGGCCATGCCGTTGGTGACAGACATGTACGCATAGAGCCCGTGCAGGCCGTGCTCCTGCCGCAGATAGGCGGCTGCTTCCCGGACATCCCGCCACCATGTTTTCAGTGACAGCAGCGGCTCCTGATCCCGGCGGCTTTCCTGCACGCGAATGCGACTTTCCAGGAAGGCCGCCAGTACCGAAAGCGCGGCCTGTATCAGCAGCAGCCGTCCCACGCCCAGCTTATCGTACAGCACCGCCGCCAGCGGCATCATCAGAACCTTCAAAATGGGATAGAGCATGGCTGAGACGGTGTAGGCCCGCTCTTCCTGCCCCTTCGGCAACAGCAGGGGATAAAAGCTGTTATAGGCCAGCTCGTCAAAGGCCCCAAGGCACGACACAAGCAGGGAAAAGGCCAGATAAGCAATATAGGAAAAGGAACTGTGCAACAGAAACAGTCCTGCTCCGGCGTAGCACACACCGTTGAGCAGGTCGCCCCACACCAGAAAAGGCTTACGCGGCAGACGATCCATCATGGGAGCGACGACCAGCGGCAGCAGCACCATCGGGATCAGCTGGATGGCGACCACCAGCGCCGCTGCCAGCGTGCTGCCGGTTTCGTCAAAGACCAGAAACGATAGGGCAAACTGACTGATGATGCCGCCTGCTGCGCCCAGTGCTGTGGCGGCAGTAATGCGGGTAAATTCCCGCGTCCAGAGTGTTTGTTTCATAGTGTTCACCTCGCGGCTATCATTATCGCACAGCTCCTTACAAAAAGAAAGCATGTCATCATGGGAAAATTATTCCCAGAATGACACGCTTAGATTGGCAAAAACACTATATTACAGGAAACTCCTCCAGCAGGCGGCAAGCTTGGCGGTACTGGCGGTTCGCCTTGTACCATGCCAGCACCCACTGCAGGTGGAACCGGGTGAAGCCCATGGGGTATGTCTCCTGCAGCTGCCGGAAGCAATCCAGCAGCTGCGCGCCGTAGGCGCTGTCGTGAAGGTAATCCGCATGCTCCAGCCGATAGCGTACCAGCGCCAGCATCTGCCGCTCTGTCTCGCAGGCGGTCAGAGACTCCGCCTGTTGGACGGCTGCCAATGCCTGCTCCCGGTGCCCTAACTGTTCATGGCAGATGGCGAGCTTGTGCAGGTCCAGAAAGCTGGGATGCGGGAGGGCGGAAAAGTAGGGCAGGGCTTTTTCCGGCTGGCCGAGCTGCAGCTGCGTGGCAGCGGTATTGTAGCGGAGGGATGCCAGACTGTCCGTGTCGCCAAGAGCCTCTGCCAGATGCTCCGCTACAGAAAAATGGGTCATCATTTCCTCCATGCGGCCCAGATCCGAGTAGCAGTTTCCTATAAGAATACGGCAGGAAAGCATCATATGGGGATAACCTGCGTCTGCCGCCGAGCGGTAGGCGTCTCGCAGCACCTCAATGGCGGTTGTATACGCCCCCTTTGTGTAGAGGGCTTTCCCGTGGAGCGAGGACAGCAGCGGCAGCGGTTCCAGCCGCGCGGCCTCGTCCCACCGCCCCTGCAGAGCACGCTGCAGAGCCAACTGCCGGGTGGAGAGAAACGGCTCCCATTCCTCCGACAGGGGCTGCATGGTATCTGTGTAAAAGGCAGCCAGCAACAGGATGTCTGCCGCCAGCGGACTGCAGGCAAGTCTCTCCTGCTGGGGCAGTACCAGCTGCTCATAGCAAAGGAAAAAGCCGGGACTGCCGGAAAGCAGGGCGTTCCAGCAGGGCTTCAGATCCTCCGGCTCCGGTATCCAGACAAGGCCCAGACGACGAAGCAGAAGCTCCGTCACCTCCGGAGAGGGCTCTGCCTTGCCCTGCTCGATCTTGGACAGGTAGGAGGGAGTGCAGATGCCCAGGCACAGGCCGTCCTGACTCCAGTCCCGCCGGAGACGGGCCTGGCGAATCAGCAGCCCGGCGATCCTTGCGCCCCTCATCCGATGAGACCCCGCAGAATGCATGCAGCCGAATGGAGGGCAAAGAGTCTGCGCCCGATGTTGGCAGCAGGCCCCGCCTGCCGGATTGTTTCTTTTTTCATTTTTTGCTTCCTCCAGAAAATCAAATTGCGGATCGTCTCGACCGGAACACCGATTAGCCCCTCCCACGTCATACTTCTGGGCTTCTGCACGCGGAGCCCCGTACTCCGGAAGGAATACGGGGCCAATACGGTTCGGTCAGAGATCGAAATAGCGGTCGAACTCCGCTGGGTGCGGGATGCGGCTGATCTCCTGCGCGTCGGCGCGGAGCGTTTTGACGAGCGTCTCGAGCAGCGGCATCGGGAACACGCCGTCGCGCGTGAGATAGTCGTGATCCGCTTCCAGCGCGTCGAGCGCTTCGTCGAGGCTGGCGGGCAGGTGGCCGAGGCGCTTGCGCTCGTCTGCCGGGAGGTCGAAGAGATTGAAGTCAAACGGCCCCCAGCCACGTCCTGCCGGATCAATCTCGCGCTCAATACCGTCGAGGCCTGCCATCAGAATGGCAGCGTAGGCAAAGTACGGGTTGCACATCGCGTCCGGGTTGCGGAGCTCGAAGCGTTTCTTGTCCGGCGATTTAACATAGGCCGGGATGCGCACGACGGCGCTGCGGTTCGCCATGGCATAGCCGATGGTGACAGGAGCCTCGAATCCGGGGACGAGGCGCTTGTAGGAATTCGTGCTGGGGTTCGTGATGGCGCAGAGGCTGCGGGCGTGCTTCAGCAGGCCGCCGATGAAGTGCATGGCCGTGCGGCTGAGCTGGCCATAGCCATCCGGATCGTAGAACACGGGCTGCCCGTTCTTGCGCAGGAGCATGTGTACGTGCATGCCGTTGCCGGCCTCGCCGTAGATGGGCTTCGGCATCAGTGTGGCCGTCATGCCGTTCGCGGCGGCCGTATTGCGGATGACGTATTTCGCGGCCATCGTGGCGTCTGCCAGACGGGTCATCTCGCCCAGCTCGACCTCGATCTCCAGCTGGCCGGAGCCGCCGACCTCGTGGTGGTGATACTTGACGTCCACGCCCCACTTGGCAAGCTCCAGACAGATCTGGTTGCGCAGGTCAAACGTGCGGTCGCCGGGCAGATCGGCGTGGTAGCCATCGTGCGGGCCGGTGTGAAAGCCGTTGTTCGGGAATTCCCCGGCGGACCAGACGGACTCGCTGCACTGCAGGCGGTAGCCGACGGCATCCGGGCGCAGGGTGCGCGTCATGCCGTCAAAGACATGGAATTCATACTCCGGTCCGATGATCATCTCGTCCGCGACGCCGAGAGCCTGCATGTGGGCGATGGCGCTCTTGGCGACATTGCGCGGATACTGGTCGAACGGGCGGTTTGCCGGATGGTCGATGACCATGACATTGCCGATCATCGTGAGCGTTGGTGCCTTGACGAACGGGTCGACGACCGCCGTTGTGATGTCCGGCAGGAAGACCATGTCACTGCGCTCAACCTGGGCATAGCCGTAGTTCGAGCCGTCGAAGCCGATGCCGTGCGTCATGATGTCCTCGTTGAAGCGGGCTGCGGGGATGGACAGGTGCTTCCACCTGCCGCGAAGGTCGATCATCTTGAAATCGAGAAATGCGATGCCGTTCTGGCGGATAAAATCCTGGATCTGCTGTACATTCTGAAACATGAAGGTTCCTCCTGCTCACATAGTTTCCGCGGGGATGTTCCGAACTCGGAAAGAGTGCGATTGGTAAAAATGACGGAGATTCTGGATTTGCGCTCGCTTGCATTATAGTAAATTCACGAAAGAAAAGCAAGCCCATTCCGGGCTCTGCAGAAAATTTTGTATATCGCGATGAATATACACGGACGAATGTCCGCGGGCGGTGTAATTTCCGGAAAAACCTTGACACCGCAGGCCCTTGATGGTAATATAATAGCAATGAAATAGGCGTTATGACCGGGAAGAGTAGCCGGCCCGTCTGCCGCAGAGAGCGTCCGCCATTGGCTGAGAGCGGGCGCGGCGGACTCCGTGTGAAGCGTGCGCCCGCGAGCGCCGGGGAGACCCCGTTGGCCGCGTCAAGGCCGGAGCAACAAATCAGAGTGGAACCGCGAGCACTGCCCGCCTCTGGAGCGATCCGGGGCTGGCAGTTTTTTGTTTGGAGGCGAAAGAATGCGGTTAAAAGAAACCATAGAGGCATACCGCCGCAACGATCCCGCAGCGCGCAGCGGCTGGGAGGTCTTCTGGTTATATAACGGCCTGCACGCCACGATGTATTACCGCGTGGCGCACTGGCTCTATGAACACCGGCTGCGATTCCTTGGCCGTTGGGTCTCGCAGTTTGCGCGGCGGCGGACGGGCATTGAGATCCACCCGGCCGCCAAGATCGGCAGACGGCTCGTCATCGACCACGGCACCGGCATCGTCATCGGCGCGACAACGGAGATCGGCGACGACTGCCTGCTCTATCAGAACGTTACGCTCGGCGGCACGGGCATGACGAACGGCAAGCGCCACCCGACGCTCGGCAACAACGTCATGGTCGGCAGCGGCGCAAAGGTCCTTGGTCCGTTCAAGGTCGGCGACAATGCCCGCATTGCGGCGAACTCCGTCGTACTGCACGAGGTGCCGCCGGATTCCACCGTCGTCGGCGTGCCCGGCCGTGTCGTTCGGCGCAACGGCGAAAAGCTCGATCATATCCACACGCCAGACCCTGTCCGGCTGGAGCTGGACGCCCTGTATGCGCGTATCGAAAAATTAGAAGAAAAACTGAAACAGGAGGATCAAGATGTATCTCTATAATTCCCTGAGCCATAAGAAGGAGCTCTTCACCCCCATCGACCCGAAGCTCGTCAAAATGTATACCTGCGGCCCGACGGTCTATCACTTCGCCCACATCGGCAACCTGCGCAGCTATATTATGGAGGACGTGCTCGAAAAGAGCCTGCGCTACATGGGCTATCCCGTCAAGCGCGTTATGAACATCACGGACGTCGGCCATCTGGCCTCGGACGCCGATACCGGCGAGGACAAGATGCTCAAGGGCGCGCGCCGCGAGCACAAGACCGTCATGGAGATCGCAAAGTTCTACACCGACGCCTTCTTTGCCGACTGCGCCAAGCTGAACATCAAGCGGCCGGACGTCGTGGAGCCCGCCACGAACTGCATCCCGGAATACATTCATATGATCCAGACGCTGCTGGACAAGGGCTATGCCTATCTTGCAGGAGGCAATGTCTACTTTGACACGTCCAAGCTGGAAAAATACTATGTCTTCAACGACCATAAGGAGGAGGACCTTGCCGTCGGCGTGCGCGAGGGCGTCGAGGAGGATTCCAACAAGCGCAATCAGAATGACTTCGTTCTCTGGTTCACGAAGTCCAAGTTCGAGGATCAGGCCCTGAAGTGGGACTCCCCGTGGGGCGTCGGCTATCCCGGCTGGCACATCGAGTGCTCGTGCATCAGCATCAAGCACCTCGGCGAATATCTGGATATCCACTGCGGCGGCATCGACAATGCCTTCCCGCATCACACGAACGAGATCGCCCAGTCCGAGGCCTACCTCGGCCACAAGTGGTGCAATTACTGGTTCCATGTCCATCACCTGAACACGGAGTCCGGCAAGATGTCCAAGTCGAAGGGCGAGTTCCTCACGGTGTCCCTGCTGGAGGAGAAGGGCTACGATCCCATCGTCTACCGCCTGTTCTGCCTGCAGAGCCATTATCGCCGCAACCTCGTGTTCTCTTGGGAGAACCTCGACAACGCGGCACAGACCTACGAAAAGCTCATCGCCCGCATCGCGGCCCTGCGCCCGGAGGACGGCGCGGTCGACGCGGAGGCCTTCGAGGCGCTGAAGGAGCGCTTCCTCGGCGCGCTGAACGCCGACCTCAACACGTCGCTCGCTGTGACGGCCGTCTATGATGTGCTGAAGGCAAAGACGAACGATGCCACGAAGCTCGCAGCCCTTGCCAGCTTTGACGAGGTGCTCGGCCTGAACCTGCTCTCCGCGGCAGAGAAGGCACGCAGCGCCCGGCCGGAGGAGGAGCACGACCCGGAGATCGACGCGCTCGTCGCCGCCCGTACCGAAGCAAAGCGCGCGAAGAACTGGCCGGAGGCCGACCGCATCCGCGACGAGCTGAAGGCATGCGGCATCGAGGTCATCGATACGCCGCAGGGCGCAAAGTGGAAGCGCATCTGATCGAAGGAGATACCATATGAAGCTGATGATCCTGGACGGGAACAGCGTCATCAACCGCGCGTTTTACGGTGTGCGGCCGCTGACGACCCGGGACGGACTTTATACCAATGCGATCTACGGCTTTCTGAATATTCTGGAAAAGGAGCGCAGCGAGGAAAAACCGGACGCGCTGTGCGTGGCCTTTGACCTGCACGCGCCGACGTTCCGCCATCTGCGCTATGACGGCTACAAGGCTACGCGCCACCCCATGCCGGAGGAGCTTGCCATGCAGATGCCGGTCATGAAGCAGGTACTCGCCGCGATGAACATCCCGGTCTATGCCTGCGAGGGCTGGGAGGCGGACGATGTGCTCGGCACGGTCGGCCGTCTGTGCGAGGAGGCCGGGTGGGACTGCGCCATCCTGACGGGAGACCGCGACAGCCTGCAGCTCGTCGACGAGCACGTCTCCGTGCGCCTGGTGCACACGCAGGGCGGGCAGACGCGGACGGAGCGCTATACGCCGGACGTCTTCCGCGCGGAATACGGGCTGGAGCCGAAGCGCCTCATCGATCTGAAGGCTCTTATGGGCGACAGCTCGGACAATATCCCGGGTGTAGCGGGCGTCGGGCCGAAGACGGCAAACGACCTGCTGAAGCGCTTCGGTACGCTCGACGGCGTCTATGCCAATCTTTCCCGGGAAAACATGAAGGGAAAGCTGTTTGATAAGCTCGAAAACGGCCGCGAGTCGGCCTATCTTTCCTATGAGCTGGCGACGATCCGCTGCGATGCGCCCATCGACTTCACGCCGGAGAACAATCTCATCCGGCCGCCGAAGCGCCGGGCGCTGTATGACCTGTTCACCACGCTGGAATTCCAGCGCCTCATCGACCGCTACGGCCTGCGCAGCGCCGCTTTGGAGCAGGACGAGTCGGAGGAACCGGCGCAGCCCGTGACAGGCTCCTGTACGCTTCTGGACGTGCAGACCCCGGAGCAGGCGCAGCCGCTGTTATCAGGCGTGACGCTCAGCATTGCTGCGGCGGACGATCTCTCGATGCTCGTGGCCGCGCCGCACATGGATGGCCCGGACCAGACGGCCTATGTGCTGCGCCGCGAAACGCTCGGAACGGACTTCGTGCCGCTGCTGCAGCGCCTGTTTGCGGCGGACGTGCCGAAGACCGTGCACGACAGCAAGCCGCTGCTGCGTGCGCTGCTGGCTCTCGGCGTGGAGCCTGCGGGGATTGTGTTCGACACGGCTGTGGCGGCCTATCTGCTCGATGCGACGCGCGGGGCCTACGCCCTGCCGCAGCTGGCGCAGGACTATCTGCACATCCCGCCTGCGGACGAGGCCTCGCTCCCGCAGGAAAGCGTCCTTGCCATCCGGACGGCCTGCATCGACGGCCTGACGGAGGAGCTCGGCAAGCGCCTGCGCGAGCAGGGCATGCAGCCGCTGTTCGAGAACATCGAGCTGCCGCTGTGCCCGGTGCTGGCGCAGATGGAGCACGACGGCATCCTCGTCGACGCGCAGGCCCTGCATGACTTCGGCGAGATGCTCTCCGAGCGCATCGACGCCTGCGAGAGCCTGATCTTCGGCTATGCCGGAGAGACGTTCAATCTCAATTCCACGCGCCAGCTCGGCGTGTTCCTGTTTGAAACGCTCGGCCTGCCGCCCGTCAAAAAGACGAAGAGCGGCTATTCCACGAATGCCGAGGTACTGGAAAAGCTCCGTGACCGCCATCCGGCCGTGCAGGCCATCATGGACTACCGCATGCTCACGAAGCTGAAGTCCACCTATGCCGACGGCCTGCAGAAGGTCATCGGGCCGGACGGCCGCATCCGCACGACGTTTCAGAACACGGTCACGGCGACGGGCCGCCTGTCCTCCACGGACCCGAACCTGCAGAACATCCCCGTGCGCACGGAGCTCGGCAGCGAAATTCGCCGCATGTTCGTCCCGCGCCCCGGCTGGGTGTTGGTCGACGCGGACTACAGCCAGATCGAGCTGCGCGTGCTGGCGCATATCGCGGACGATACGCGCATGCAGGAGGCGTTCCGCTCCGGTGAGGACTTCCATGCCGTGACGGCCTCGCAGGTGTTCGGCGTGCCGCTGGAATCCGTCACGCCGCTCATGCGCCGCCATGCCAAGGCCGTGAACTTCGGCATCGTCTACGGCATCTCGGAGTTCTCCCTGGCGCAGGACATCGGCGTGTCCCGTGCGGAGGCCAAGGCCTATATCGACAGCTATCTCGAAAAATACAGCGGCGTGCGCGCCTATATGCACGATATCAAGGAGACGGCGCGCGAGAAGGGCTATGTGGAGACGATCTTTGGCCGCCGCCGCGCCATTCCGGAGATCAAAAGCTCGAATTTCAACGTCCGCTCCGGTGCGGAGCGCATCGCGCTCAACACGCCCGTGCAGGGCAGCGCGGCGGACATCATCAAGCTGGCCATGGTGCGTGTGTTCCATGCGCTCGAGGGGCTGCAGGCCCGGCTGCTGCTGCAGGTGCATGATGAGCTGATCGTCGAGTGCCCGCAGGAAGAGGCGCAGCAGGTCATGCAGATCGTCACGAATGAGATGGAGCACGCCGCTGCGCTGCGGGTCCCGCTCGTGGCCGAGGCCAAGCAGGGAGAAAGCTGGTACGCTGCCAAATGATCGAAATTCAGGAAATGACCGCCGCCGATGTGGCGGACATCGCCGCGCTGGAGCGTCTGTGCTTCTCCGCGCCTTGGAGCGAAAACTCCATTGCGGAGGAGCTGGAAACCGGCTTCAGCCTCTGGCTCGTTGCGCGGCTGGGCGGCGCATTTGCGGGCTATGTCGGCGCGCAGCTCGTGCCGCCGGAGGCCGATATGATGAATCTGGCCGTCGTGCCGGAGCTGCGCCGCCGCGGTACGGCACAGGCGCTTCTGCAGGCGCTGCAGGAAAGGCTGGCTGCGCGCGGCATCGGCTCTCTGACGCTGGAGGTCCGTGCCTCCAATCTCCCGGCCCAGCGGCTCTATACCGCAGCGGGCTTTGCCTGCATCGGGCGCAGGCCCAATTACTATCTCGCGCCCCGAGAGGACGCGCTGATCCTCAGAAAGGAGCTCGATCATGCGGATCCTTGCCATTGAATCCTCCTGCGACGAGACCGCCGTCGCCATTGTGGAGGACGGAAGACGCATCCTGACGGACTGCATCGCCTCGCAGGTCGCGCTGCACCGCGAATACGGCGGCGTTGTGCCGGAGATCGCCTCGCGCAAGCATATTGAGGCCATCTACGGTCTTGCCGAGCAGGCGCTGGCGAACACCGGCCTGACGCGCGGCGAGCTGGACGCCGTCGCCGTGACCTATGCGCCCGGCCTTATCGGCGCGCTGCTCGTCGGCGTGAATTTTGCCAAGGCGGCTGCTCTGGCGCTCGATGTGCCGCTCATTCCGGTCCACCACATCAAGGGCCATATCGCGGCCAACTATCTGGCCTACCCGGACCTGGAGCCGCCGTTTCTGTGCCTTGTCGTCTCCGGCGGGCACACCATGTTCGTCGATGTCGAGGACTATACGAAGCTGCGCATTCTCGGCGGCACGCGCGACGACGCGGCAGGGGAGTGCTTCGACAAGGTCGCACGGCTGCTCGGCATGCCATACCCCGGCGGTGCGGCCCTTGACCGCGCGGCGCAGGGCGGAGACCCGTCGCGCTATCCCATGCCCCGGCCGCACCTGAGCGGCAATCCGCTAGACCTGTCGTTCTCCGGCCTGAAGACTTCGGCCGTGAATCTCATCCATAACGCCGGGCAGAAGGGCGAGCAGATCGTTATCCCGGACCTCTGTGCCGCCTTCTCGGAGGCTGTGTGCGGCATGCTCGTGCCGCGCGCCATGCTGGCGCTGGAACAGACGGGACGGAAGACGCTGGCCGTGGCGGGCGGCGTGGCCGCCAACAGCCGCATTCGCGCTGCGCTGCAGCGGGAGACGGCCGCCCGCGGCGTGCGCCTTTGCATGCCGCCGCTGTCGCTGTGCGGCGACAACGGCGCGATGATCGGCGCGCAGGCGTATTATGAGTATCTCGCTGGCAACATCGCCGACCAGACGCTCAACGCCTATGCCACGCGCTCCATGGAGGGCGAGGCCTTATAAGACCCAAAAAATCAATGCAGGATGTCGATCGGCATCCTGCATTTTAATTTCCTGTTACCTGTCTGTAAATTTTTGTCACAAACGGGGTTATGTCAACTCCGGAACATGGCACTGCTGTGCAGAGGCGTTTTTACAGGCCTGTGCACAACTGCCCGAAATCCCCGCGAAAGCCCGCTAAATCAGGGGTCCTGCTGTGCACAACCTTGTGCAGAATGTGAATAACTCCTGTGGATGGCAGTTTTGCCCTTCATTATTGTCAACTTCCGACCGGATCGGCCTGCGGGCAGAAAAGGAAATGATTCCTGCATTTTTGTCACTGCGCAGGAACGGCAAACGGCTTCCCGGCCAGCACGACCTCGCGCAGGAAGCGGAACGTCTCCTTTTCGCCGCGGTCGCGCAGCATGGTCAGCACATAGAGAAGCTCGCGGCGCGTGTCCGGGTGCATCATCGAGCCATCGCGGACCTCCTCGGCGTGGACGAGATAGTTGAGGGCATCGGCGTCCGTGTAGGCGCTGCCGTGGTAGATCTTGCAGGCAGCGATGCGGTCCATGACCATCTCCACAAAGAATTTGCGCGGCATCGGCACGGCGCGGTAGACCTTCGTCTTCGGGTCGATGTCCGTCCAGTATTCGTAGTGGTGGCGGTTGCGGCCCTTGTGGTGCATCCATGCGGCGGAGTAGCCATAGAGCTCGCGCTCATAGGAGTTCGGGCTGCGCGTCCCCTGATAGTATTTCGCGCCGGTCCAGAACTCTGTGGGGGAGTATTTGGACAGGTCGTGCGTCAGGCCGCGCCAATACAGCCCGACGCGGAAGCAGTGACTGCGCACCTTCCAGCGGTGGTGCGTGATGGTACAGAAATGTTTCCATGGATGCATTTGTGATCGTTCCCTTCAGGTTTCTTTTGTCAGTGCGTCCTCCAGCTTCTGCAGGGCGCGTTTTTCGATGCGGCTGACGTAGCTGCGGCTGATGCCGCACTGCACGGCGATCTCCCGCTGTGTCAGCGGCTTGCGGTTGCCCAGCCCGTAGCGCAGCAGAATGATGCGCTGCTCGCGCGGGGTCAGGCAGGTGTTCACGGCGGCGTGGAGCCTGCCGTAGATCTCTTTTTCGGACAGCTGCTCGAACAGATCCTCCTCCGAGCAGATCACGTCCATCAGCGACAGCGCGTTGCCATCCCGCCCGGTCTCGATGCATTCCGAGAGCGAAACGTCTGACGCGCTCTTCCGCTGCCCGCGGAAGTACATGAGGATCTCATTTGCAATCCACCCGGCGGAGCGTCACGCACAGCGTTTCGCCGTCCCAGCGGAGTTGCTCCGTCAGGGCCTCAAGGACGCGCTGCGTCCGGCGGATGGTGTCCAGGCAATCGCGGAGCACGAGAGGGATACGGTCCGGCGGCGCAGGGGAGGATTCAGGCAGGCCGCGCCGCAGCCCCCGGAGTGCGGCCGCCAGCGCGGCATGGTCCTCCGGCAGGGCGCAGAGCATGGCACGCACGGCGGCGTCTGCTGCAGTGCCAGGGACGTTCGGGCAGCTGCATTGTTCCCGTCCGCCGGTCGATTTCGCACGACAGACATAGGAAAAGCGCTCGCCGTCTGCCGCGCGGCGGTATTTGGCATACATCGGTCTGCCGCAGCGGCACTGCAGCAGACCGGCTAACAGGGCGGGCGTCTCGTGCTCCGTACGCGGCGTGCGGCAGTCCGTCCGCCGGAGCCGCTCCTGCACGGCGGCCCACTGTGAGCCGGGGATGAGGCCGGGGTGCTGCCCAACCGCGACGATCCAGGCCTCCGGCGGCAGGGCGACGGCGGTGCGGCCGCGGGACTGATCCGTGCGGTGATAGGCAAGGACGCCGTGCCGCCCGTCAAATTCTTCCTGCGCAGCGGAGAGCTCCGTGCCTGCCGCCCGGAGCCAGACAAGCATATCCGCATCCGCCCGCGCATAGACCGGGTTGTGCAGGATATCGCGCACGGCGTGGCGCGTGAACGCGTTGCCGTTTTTTGTGGTAATACCGCGCTCCTGCAGTCCCTTTACAACGGCTGTCAGAGAGCCGAGGCGTGCGAACAGGCTGTACATGGCCTTGACGGTCTCCGCCTCCTCCGGAAGAAGCCGCAGGCGGCAGGCACGCTTTGTTCGCCCGTCGATGGTGACGGCCTGCACGGCCTCCGAGGCAAAGCCGGTCGGCGTGATGCCGCCGAGCCAGCGGCCGGTCTTGGCCAGCTCACGGAGGTTGTCACGGATGCGCTCGGCAATGGTCTCGCGCTCAAGCTGCGAGAAGACGGATGCAATGTACATCATGGCCCGGCCCATGGGCGTGGACGTGTCGAACTGCTCCCGAATGGAAACGAACGCCACGTTCAGCTGCGCCAGCCGCTCGATGAGGGCGGTGAAGTCTCCGATGCTGCGGCTGATCCGGTCGAGCCGGTAGACGATGAGCATACGGAAGCGCCCGGCCTCGGCCGCGCGCATCATCCGCCGGAAGGCGGGGCGGTTCAGGTCCCCGCCGGAGAAGCCGTCATCTTCAAAAATTTCCGGCTCCGGCGCGTCCGGCTCGTGCGCGCGGAGATACTGGCGGCATAGCTCGATCTGGTTGCCCACGCTTTCACCCTTGCCGGTGAAGCGGGATTTTCGGGAGTAGATCGCAATGCCTTGTTCGTGCAATGGCAGCACCACCCTGCTATGTGATGTGCTCTCCTTCATGATAGCATAAGGAGGCAGGAAAGTAAATGCCGCCCGGCTGGAATTTATGCCCGGCAGCGGCAGACATCTTTGTACAATGCAAACAAAATCCGGAAAAATTTTGGAATAATTGTTGACAAAACCGTGTAGAAAATGGTATTGTAAGTAGGGCGCGGGAAGGACCGCGCCGGGATAACACCGGAACTGAATAAGTGTCGGATGATTGGTCCGGGAGAGACCGCGCGCTGCGCGGCGCCGAAGGGGAATGCAGAAGCTCTCAGGCAAAAGGGTCGGGCGATGACGACACTCCGAAGAGTGCGGCGGCAGCCGCACGCCGAAGGTGCAACCTGCCGGAAACGGCGGGGAATCTCTCAGGTAATGGACGGAGGCACGAAGCCAAGGGGCCGTGTGTCTCAGACTGTCAAAAAACCTGCCAAGCCAAAAGCTTCGGAGGGAAGAAAAGTGTGAAAGGAAACCGTCAGGGTGTCCTTTCGCGTTTGATCACCCGCCGCAGCGGCAGAATTGCAAAATATTACTACAAAATTTTATTTTGCAATTCTGAATGCAGCTTGGCGAAAAGCCCCGAAGGGACATTTTGACAAGCTGAGGCACGAAGCCATGGGGCTTTGTGTCTTTTTTCATATCCGGCGGCCGCAGAACGCGGCGAAATCATAAAGGAGGAACCCAGTAATGAGCGAACTCAAGCGCACCCAGCTCTATGACGTCCATGTAGCGGCAGGCGCCTCTATGGTGGATTTCGGCGGATGGGAGATGCCCATCCAGTACCCCAGCGGCATTGTGGCGGAGCACCTGTATACCCGCCATGCCTGCAGCCTCTTTGACGTCTCCCATATGGGCCGCGTGCTCGTCGAGGGCCCGGACCGCGTTGCCTTTCTGCAGCATGTGCTCAGCAGCAACGTCGAGAGTCTGGACCTCAACATGGCGCAGTACTGCATCATCCCCACCGAGAACGGCTCCGCCGTCGACGACGCCTATCTCTACCGCTTTGAAGAGGAACGGTTCCTGCTTGTCGTAAATGCGGCGAACACGGAAAAGGACCTTGCGCACCTGCGCGAGGCAATGAAGAACTATAACTGTACCATGACGGAGATCACGAAGGACTGGGCGGCCATTGCCGTGCAGGGCCCGAAGTGCAAGGACATCCTCATGACGCTCTCCGGCGGCGTGCAGCTCACCGAGCCGATGAAGAACGCGCTCGGCACCGTCACGCTCGAGGGCCGTCTGGTCCGCGTGGCCAAGACGGGCTACACGGGCGAGCCGCTCGGCTTTGAAGTTTACTGCCGCAGCGAGGACGCTGCCTGGCTGTGGAACCGCCTTGTGGAGCTCGGCGCAAAGCCCGCCGGTCTCGGCGCGCGCGACACGCTCCGCCTCGAGGCTGCTCTGCCGCTGTACGGCCATGAGATGGGCCTTGATCCCGCCGGGAACGAGATGCCGATCTTCGCCGTGCCGCTGGCCAAGTTTGCCGTCAGCTTTGCGCCCCAGAAGGGCGACTTTATCGGCCGCAAGCCGCTCGAGCAGCAGTTTGCCGCCTTCAAGCGCATCATGAACCGCGACTTCAGCGATCTGTCTGTGCTGCCGCGCCGCATCCAGCCCATCACGCTGCTCGACCGCGGCGTCATGCGCGCCGGTATGCCCGTCTACCGTGGTGAGAAGCAGGTCGGCTGGGTGACGAGCGGCACGATGGTTCCGTATTACGTCGCCGAGGGCGAGGGCCTGCAGACCGTCATCACCGACGAGACGGCCAAGCGCGCCATCGGCCTGTGCTACATCGACAGCGACATCCTCACGGATGACACCGTGGAGGTCGATATCCGCGGCAAGCGGCTCAAGGCCGTCATTCCCGCGAACCATATGAGCGTCAGCGCGCCGCCGTTCGCGCGTCCGCTGCTGTATCGCCCGGAGGAGAAGGATCCCGTCGGCTCTCTCGAGAACCTGCCCGGCAAGGCCTTCGAGCTGCTGAAGAAGGCCGAGGAGAACCACTTGTGGCGCCAGAAACAGTGCATCAACCTCATTCCGTCCGAGAATACGCCGAGCCACGCCGTGCAGATGCTCAGCGCCAGCGACCCCAGCTGCCGCTATGCCGAGCACAAGAAGGTCCTGTCGTTCTATGACAAGGATATCTTCTATTATCAGGGCACGAAGTTCATCGACGAGGTCGAGCGCCTGCTCGTCGAGCAGATGCGCCTGTACCTCGGCTGTGCGCAGGTCGAAACGCGCGTCGTCAGCGGCCAGATGAGCAATATGGCCACGTTCTCCGCCCTCATGGACTGGAAGAACCGCCTCGACCGCAAGCACACGCCGCAGCGCCTCGGCTATGTCATGAACAACCACATCATCAAGGGCGGCCACCTGTCGGCCCAGCCCATGGGCGCGCTGCGCGATTACGTTGCCGTCGATCCGAAGACGGAGCGCACGGCCGTCGTGAACTTCCCGGTATGCCGCGACAACATCTACAAGATCGACGTCGAGGGCACGAAGAAGCTCATCGACGAGTATCGCCCCGAGCTCATCATCTTCGGCAAGAGCATGGTCCTGCACCGCGAGCCGGTCGCAGAGATCCGCGCCTTTGTCGATGCGCAGAACATCCCCACGACGATCATGTACGATATGGCCCATGTGCTCGGCCTCATCGGCGACCACTTCCAGAACCCGTTCGCGGACGGCGCGGAGATCGTTACCGGCTCGACGCACAAGACGTTCTTCGGCCCGCAGCGCGGCGTCATCGGCGTGAATTATCAGCGCGAGGACCTCAAGTGGGGCCTGTGGGAGGCCATTGAGAGCCGCACGTTCCCGGGCAGCGTCTCGAACCACCACCTCGGCACGCAGCTCGGCATGCTGATGGCCGCCTATGAGATGAACCACTTCAAGGATGCCTATCAGAGCGCCATCATCGCCAATGCAAAGCACTTCGCCCGCGCGCTCAAGGCGCAGGGCCTCGATGTGCAGGGCGATCCCGCCATCGACTACACCGAAACGCATCAGGTCATCGTCTCCGTCGGCTACGGCACCGGCCCCGAGGTCGCAGAACGGCTCGAGGAGAACAACATCATCGTGAACTATCAGGCCACGCCGGAGGAAGAGGGCTTCACCGCCAGCGGCGCGCTGCGTATGGGCGTCAGCGAGATGACGCGCTTCGGCTTCGGCCCGGCGGAGTTCGACGAGCTGGCTTCCCTGATGGCAGACTGCATCCTGCGCGGCAAGGACATCTCGGAGGATGTCGTCCGCCTGCGCAGCCGCTTCACGAAGATGCACTACTGCTTCAACGACGCGGAGTTCAACGCCGCGCTCGATCGCTTCGCCGGAGAGATCGGCTTCTGAGATCAACAAAGTCCGCCCCGCGGAAGCGGGGCGGAAAACCGACATGAAAAATACTGAAAAATTTATCTGGGAGGAACTACCATGAATTATCCTGTTGAGCTGCAGTACACGAAGTCCCACGAGTGGGTGAAGACCGAGGGCGACGTCACGGTCGTCGGCATTTCCGACTTCGCGCAGGATGCGCTGGGCGACGTCGTGTTTGTGAATCTGCCCGGCGTCGGTGACGAGGTCACGGCAGAAGAGGCCTTCGGCGATGTCGAGTCCGTCAAGGCCGTCAGCGATCTCGTCAGCCCGGTCACCGGCGTGGTGCTCGAGGTCAACGAGGAGCTGCTGGACCATCCCGAGCTGCTGAACAGCGATCCATACGGCAACTGGCTCATCAAGGTCGAGCAGGTGACCGATACGGAAGAGCTGCTGGATGCCGCCGCCTACGAGGCCTTCTGCGCGCAGGAGGGCTGACATGGGCAGCTATGTTCCCAACACCCCCGAAGAGCGGCAGGAGATGCTGCGGGCCATCGGCCTGCACGACTTCCGCGAGCTCTACGGCGATGTGCCCGCGTCCATGTATCTGGACCGGCCGCTTGATCTGCCGTCCGGCATGAGCGAGCTGGAGGTGTGGCGGACCATGACGGAGCTGGCAGGGGAGAACAAGGTGTTTTCCACCATTCTCCGCGGCGCCGGAGCCTATGACCACTACATCCCCTCCATCGTGAAGTATATCCCGGCAAAAGAGGAGTTCCTGACGGCCTACACGCCCTATCAGGCGGAGCTGAGCCAGGGCATCCTCCAGTCCATCTTTGAATATCAGACCATGATCTGCGAGCTGACGGGCATGGATGTCTCCAATGCGTCCGTCTATGACGGCGCGACAGCCGCCGCCGAGGCAGCAGCCATGTGCCGCGACCGTAAGCGCCGCGTGACGCTGATCTCCGGCGCGGCCCATCCCGACGTTATCAACACCGTCCGTACCTACTGCTACGGCACGGGCGACGAGCTGCGCGTCATCCCCGTCAAGGACGGAAAGACCGATCCGGACGCCCTGCGCGAGCTTCTGACGGCCGGAGACGTCTCCGGTGTGTGCGTCCAGCAGCCGAACTTCTTCGGCCAGCTCGAGGATGCCGAGGCACTCGGTGAGATCATCCATGCAGCGGGCGCGCTGTATATCCTCAGCTGCAACCCCATCGCCCTCGGCATCCTGAAGACGCCGAAGGAATGCGGCGCGGATATCGCAGTCGGCGAGGGCCAGCCGCTCGGTATGCCCCTCGGCTGGGGCGGCCCGTATCTCGGTTTTATGGCCTCCACGTCGAAGCACATGCGCAAGCTGCCGGGCCGCATCGTCGGCCAGACGGTCGATTCGCACGGCGAGCGCTGCTTTGTCCTGTCGCTGCAGGCGCGCGAGCAGCACATCCGCCGCGAGAAGGCCAGCAGCAACATCTGCTCGAATGAGGCGCTGTGCGCGCTGACGGCGGGCGTTTATCTCTCCGCCATGGGTCCGGAGGGCCTTGCCGAGGCTGCGCGCCAGAGCATGGCCAAGGCGCACTATCTTGCCCGCGGCCTTGCGGCCATCGAGGGCGTGACGCTGCGCTATTCCGGCGAATTCTTCCATGAGTTCGTCACGGATCTGCCGAAGCAGGACGAGATCCTTGCTGCGCTGGAGCAGGCCGATATCCTCGGCGGTCTTCCGCTGGAGGGCGGCATCCTGTGGTGCGCCACGGAGAAGGTCCCGCGCGAAGCGCTGGACCGCACCATCGCCATCGTGAAGGAGGTGCTGAGCAAATGAAGCTGATCTTTGAGCGAAGCGTTCCCGGCCGCCGCTGCAGCATCCTCCCGGCGTGTGACGTCGAGGAGACACCGCTGCCGGAGTCCCTGCGCCGCGCGGAGGCTCCCGTTCTGCCGGAGCTGAGCGAGCAGGACCTCAGCCGCCACTATACGGAACTGAACCACCACGTCCACGGCGTGAACTGCGGCTTCTATCCGCTCGGCTCCTGCACCATGAAGTATAATCCCCGGATCAACGAGGAAATGGCCGCGCTGCCCGGCTTTACGGGCATCCATCCGCTGGCCCCCGCCCACACGGTGCAGGGCTGCCGTCGTGTGCTGGAGCTTGCGCAGCAGTATCTGTGCGAAATCACGGGCATGGACGGCATGACGTTCCAGCCCGCAGCCGGTGCGCACGGCGAGTTCACGGGCGTTCTGCTCATCAAGCAGTATCACGATGCCCGCGGCGACAAGAAGCGCACGAAGATCATCGTTCCGGACTCCGCGCATGGCACGAACCCGGCTACAGCTGCCATGTGCGGCTATCAGGTCGTGAATATCCCGTCCGCGCCGAACGGCTGCGTCGATCTCGAGGCGCTCAAGGCCGTGCTCGGCGACGACACCGCCGGACTGATGCTGACGAACCCGAACACCGTCGGCATTTTTGACGAAAACATTCTGGAGATCACGCGTCTTGTCCACGAGGCGGGCGGCCTGTGCTACTATGACGGCGCGAATCTGAACGCCGTCATGGGCGTTGTGCGCCCCGGCGACATGGGCTTTGACTGCATCCACCTGAACCTGCACAAGACGTTCTCCACGCCGCACGGCGGCGGCGGCCCCGGCGCGGGCGCGGTCGGCTGCAAGGACTTCCTGAAGCCCTATCTGCCGCACTCCGTCACGCTGGACGGCGTGGGCCACATCCAGGTGCGCGCGTTTGCGGGCAACTTCCTCGTCGTGGTGCGCGCACTGGCCTATCTGCTCACGCTCGGACGCGAGGGCGTTCCCGAGGCGGCACAGAATGCCGTTCTGAACGCGAACTATCTCATGCGCCGCATGGCGGGCACGTTCCGCCCGGCGTTTGACCGCATCTGCATGCATGAATTCGTTCTCGATCTGAGCGAGTTCAAGAAGGAGACCGGCGTCTCCGCGCTGGATGTCGCCAAGACGCTCATCGACTATGGCATGCATCCGCCCACAATGTACTTCCCGCTCATCGTGCATGAGGCCCTCATGCTCGAGCCGACGGAGACGGAGAGTCGGGAAACGCTCGACGAGGCGGCGGAAATTTTCCGCAAGCTCTATGAGCTTGGCCACAAGGACCCGGAATACATGCACGCTGCGCCGCATCATGCGCAGATCGGCCGTCCGGATGAGGTGCAGGCTGCCCGCAATCCCATCCTGAGGTGGACGCGCGCATGATCCGGAAGCTGCTGTACCTCTGCACGGACAACACCGATCCGTATCATAACCTCGCGCTGGAGCAATACCTGACCGATACGGTCCCGGCGGATACCTGCATCCTCTATCTGTGGCAGAACCGCCATACCGTGGTCATCGGCCGGAATCAGAATGCCTGGCAGGAGTGCCGCACGGCGCTTCTGGAGCAGGACGGCGGGAAGCTCTCCCGCCGCCTCTCCGGCGGCGGCGCTGTGTATCACGATATGGGAAATCTGAATTTCACGTTCAGCCTGCCCACGGCGGAGTACGATCTGCACCGGCAGCAGCGTGTGATCGTCGAGGCCTGCCGCTCCCTCGGCATCGAGGCGAGCTTCTCCGGGCGCAACGACATTCTGGCCGCCGGGCGGAAATTCTCCGGCAATTCGTTCTATCACCACAACGGCTGCTCGTTCCACAACGGCACGCTGCTCGTCTCGGTCGATATGGCCAACCTCGGCAAATACCTGACGCCGTCGCAGCGCAAGCTGCAGAGCAAGGGCGTCGCGTCCGTGCCGTCGCGCGTTGTGAACCTGTCCGAGCTGCATCCGGGTCTGCGCATTTCGCAGATGCAGCAGGCCATGGCGCAGGCGTTTGCGGATGTCTACGGTCTGCCGGTCACCACGATCACGGAATCGCAGCTCGATGCCTCGGAGATCGAGGCCCGCCGCATGCGCTTTGCCTCCTATGACTGGATCTACGGCAGAGCGCAGCCGTTCCCCTTCTCCTGCGGGGCGCGCTACCCCTGGGGCGAGATCACGCTGGAGCTGCAGGTCGAGGAGGGCGTCTGCCGCGATGCGGCCGTCTACACCGATTCGATGGACGCGGAGTTTGCCGCGCCGCTGGCGGAGGCCCTGCGCGGCTGCCGCTTCCGCGTGGCGGACCTGTGCGGCCGCGTGCGCGAGGTGCCCGCCTGCTGTCAGATCGCGGACGACCTGTGCGCCCTGCTCGGCGAGCAGGAAATTTGAAAGGAGTGCCTATGGCAGACTATCAACTCATCGTCATCGGCGCGGGCCCCGGCGGCTATACCGCCGCGCTGCGCGCCGCGAAGCTTGGCCTGCATACGGCTGTTATTGAGGACCGCGAGTGCGGCGGCACCTGCCTGAACCGCGGCTGTGTGCCGACGAAGGCTCTGCTGCACGCCTCGCAGGTCTGGAGCGATGCGCACCACTGCGCGGGCATCTGCGCAGATGGCGCGAGCCTCGACCTTCCGGCGCTGTACCGCCACAAGGACGAAATTTCGCAGACGCTCAGCAGCGGCATCGAGGGCCTGTTCCGCAGCGCGAAGGTCACGCTACTGCGCGGCCGCGCCCGCATCACAGCTCCCGGCTGCGTCGAGATCACCGGGCAGGATGCCGGGACCGTCACGGCGGATCATATCCTCATCGCCACCGGCTCCGTTCCGGCCCGCCCGCCCATTCCCGGCCTGGAGCTTGCCATGACCTCGGACGAGCTGCTTAAGGGAACGGACCGCCTCTACCGCTCCATCGTCATCATGGGCGGCGGCGTCATCGGCGTGGAATTTGCCACGTTCTACAGCGACCTCGGCTGCGAGGTCACCGTGATCGAGGGCCTTGACCGCCTGCTGCCCGGCATGGACCGCGAGCTCGGTCAGAATCTTGCACAGCTGCTCAAGAAGCAGGGCGTGCGCGTGTTTGCCAACTCCATGGTCCAGCGCGTCGAGCAGGGCGAGGACGGTCTGACCGTCCACTTTACCACCCGCGGCAAGGAGGACTTCGTCACGGGCGAGGCCGTGCTCTCGGCCTTCGGCCGCAGCCCGAACTGGAAGGGCCTGTTCGCAGACGGCCTCCAGCCGGAGACGGACGGCCGCCGCATCCATACGGATGAAAACGGGCAGACGAGCATTCCCGGCATCTATGCCATCGGCGATGTTTCGTCCCCGGTGCAGCTGGCCCACGTCGCGGCGGCGCAGGGAACGGCTTGCGTGGAGCGGCTTGCGGGCCGCACGCCGAGCGTCCGGCTGGACCTCGTCCCCGGCTGCGTCTATTGCCGCCCGGAGATCGCCTCCGTCGGCCTGACCGAGGCCGACGGCAAGGCGCGCGACATCCCGGTCAAGGTCGGCAAGTGCACGCTTTTTGCCAACGCCCGCACCATGATCGCAGGCACCGGCCGCAGCTTTATGAAGGTCGTCGCCCACGCGCAGACCGGCGTGCTGCTCGGCGCGCAGCTCATGTGCGAGCATGCGACCGATATGATCGGCCAGCTCAGTCAGGCCATTGCCAACGGCATGACGGCCCGCCAGCTGCTGGCAGCCATGCGCCCGCACCCGACGTTTGAAGAGGCGCTCGGCGAGGCGCTCGAGGAGCTCGTCGCGAAGCTGCCGGAATAAGCCCCGCCGCCCCGGCATAGGATGCCCGCGGGGGGGATCGTATGGAAGGGGAGCTTCGCATTCGCGTGCTCCGGCCGGACCAGCCGGAGGCGCTTCTGGCGCGCCGCGTGGCGCAGGTGCATGCCGCTCTGCTTGAGGAACTGCTGCCTGAGCTGGCACCGACGCCGGAGGAGCAGGCTGCGCTGCTGGATGCCATGCTGGCTGCGCTTTCTGAAACTTAAAAAACGGGATCGCTGCTTGCGCAGCGGTCCCGTTTTGTGAGTCGGAAGGGGAAATGACGCCCCGGTGGATGTATTGCATTTTCAACACACCTTGCCGCATATGTTGCGAGGCGCGCGCCCTTTTTCGGGTCGAAAGTCGAGATGCCCTTGATGAGTCCAATGGTGCCGATGGAGATCAGGTCCTCCTGATCGGAGGTCTGCGTGTAGTATTTCTTCATAATGTGCGCCACGAGGCGAAGATTGCGCTCGATGAGCACATTGCGCGCCTCCAGATCGCCCTGTGCGGCGCGCTCGAGATACTCCCGCTCCTCCCGCGCCGTCAGCGGCTTCGGAAAGGAACCGCCGTTCGACAGGCGCAGGGAATACAGCATGCTGCTGATGATGAGCCATACGGCCAGCATAAGAAACCACCCCCTGCCACTGTATTCCCGAGCGGCAAGTCCATATTCTTGCTGGGCAGCATACCTATCGGCATATCCTGAAACGATACAAAAAACCTCTCCCGGAGACCCGGAAGAGGTTTTTGCGGATAAACTCAGACCTTCTCCTTGACCTTGGCGGCCTTGCCGAGACGGTTGCGGAGGTAGTAGAGCTTCGCACGGCGGACCTTGCCGCGGCGAACGGTCTCGACCTTCACGATGCTCGGAGAATGAACGGGGAAAACCTTCTCGCAGCCGACGCCGTAGCTCAGGCGGCGGACGGTGATGGACTCCTCAATGCCGCCATGCTTGCGGGCAATGATCGTTCCCTCGAACACCTGCACTCTCTCACGAGCGCCTTCCTTGATTTTCACATGAACGCGAACGGTGTCGCCGACATTCATCTGCGGCAGTTCTTCCTTCATGTACTGGCTGGTCAGAGCCTTCATCAGATCCATAATGTTTGTCCTCCTCATTTATTAGGCGTTCGTGCAAGTGTTGACATCACCGCAGAGGACCGCCCATTCACAGACTTGATTAGTTTACCACAAAACCGTGCAGAATGCAAGCAAAACTTTCATTTTTTCTTCGGAAAACGAATGGGAACGCGGAATGTGATTTTTTTGTGAATTTCTGTCGGACTGGGTGCTTTTTCACGGGAGCTGTGCTATAATGACCGGAGAAAATGCTGATTTGAGGGACTGTTATGAAACAAAAATCCAAGCAGCCGCATCCGCGCGTCTATCGCCAGATCCCGATGCTGCAGGCAGACCCGGCAGAGGGCCTTTCTCCGCAGGAGACCAAGCTCCGGCAGAGCAACGGCCTGAGCAACATTATGCCGCCGTCCAATACGAAGTCCGAGGGGCAGATCATCAAGGAGAACGTCCTGACGTTCTTCAATCTGATCTTCCTGGTGCTGGCGCTGTGCCTGTGCCTTGTCGGCTCGTTCAAGAATCTGATGTTTCTGCTCGTCGCTGTGGCTAACACAGTCGTCGGCAGCTTTCAGGAGATCCGCGCTAAGCGCGCCGTCGATAAGCTGACGCTCGTCGCGGCGGGAACGGCGAAGGCCATCCGCTCCGGCCAGCGCGTCTCCGTGCGGACGGATCAGCTTGTCCGCGATGACATCGTGGAATTTGCGGCGGGCGACCAGATCTGCGCGGATGCCGTCGTGCGTGACGGACAGCTGCAGGTCAATGAGTCTCTGCTGACTGGCGAGGCCGATGCCATTCTGAAAAATCCGGGCGACACGCTGAAGTCCGGCAGCTTTGTGATCTCCGGCCGCGCCCGCGTGCAGCTGACGCATGTCGGCTCGGAGAGCTATGCGGCAAAGCTGGCGGCCGAGGCGCGGCGCAATGTCCGCTCTACAAAGTCCGAGATGATGCTCTCCCTGACAAAGCTCATCACGGTTGTCGGCATCGCGCTCATCCCGCTCGGCATCATCCTGTTCCTGCGTCATTTCCTGTCCGTGTTCCAGGGCCTGCCGCTGCGCGACTCCGTGGAATCCACGGTCTCTGCCCTGATCGGCATGATCCCGGAGGGCCTTTACCTGCTGACGAGCGTCGCCATCGCGGCCAGCTGCCTGAAGCTCTCGCGCAAGCGCGTGCTCGTGCAGGATATGAACTGCATCGAAACGCTTGCCCATGTGGACGTGCTCTGCGTGGATAAGACCGGCACGATCACGGAGCCGACCATGGAGGTCACGGACGTCTATCCGCTGAACTCCGAGCGCTTCAGCTACGACGATATCGAGAAAATTCTCGCAGCGTTCTACCACGGCGAAGAGCCGGATAACGAGACGGCCCGCGCCATGGGCCAACAGTTCGCGGGCGAGACGACTTGGCGCGCCGTCAAGCGCATGGCCTTCTCGTCCTCCACAAAGTGGTCGGGCGCCGATTTCGGTGAAAATGGCCGCTATGTGGTCGGCGCGCCGGAATTCATCATGGGCGACCGCTATGATTCCATCCGAAGTGAGGCGGAGCCGTGGTCCGAGCGCGGCTGCCGTGTGCTGCTGCTCGCGGCCTATGACACGGCCTTTGACGACGGCCCGCTGCAGAGCGCTCACGTCGCGCCCATTGCACTTGTCTTCCTGTCAAACCTGCTGCGCCCCGACGCGCAGGAGACGTTCCGCTATTTTGCCAGTCAGGGGGTGTCTGTCCGTGTTATCTCGGGCGATAACCCGATCACGGTCGCGCAGGTCGCAGCCCGTGCCGGCATTGAAAATGCCGATCGTTATGTCGATGCAATGACCCTCTCCACGGAGCAGGACTTCGAGGAGGCTGTCAAGTATTACACCGTCTTCGGCCGCGTCACGCCGGAGCAGAAGCGCTATCTTGTCCGCGCCTTCCAGAAGCAGGGCCATACGGTCGCCATGACGGGCGATGGCGTCAATGACGTGCTGGCGCTGAAGGATGCCAACTGCGGAATCGCCATGGCCTCCGGCAGTCAGGCCGCCTCGCAGGTGGCGCAGATCGTGCTGCTCAATTCGCAGTTCAGCGCGATGCCCGCCATTGTGGCGGAGGGCCGCCGCGTCATCAATAACATCCAGCGCGCGGCCTCGCTGTTCCTCGTGAAGAATATCTTCTCGTTCGCGCTGACGCTCCTGCTGCTGTTCATCGACATGCCCTATCCGCTGCTGCCTATCCAGCTGTCGCTCATCAGCACGTTTACCATCGGCATCCCGTCGTTTTTCCTCGCGCTGGAGCCGAATTACGCGCGCGTGGAGGGCAAATTCATGCGCAACGTCATTCGGCGGGCCATGCCGGGCGGCCTGACGAACCTGACGATCGTGCTGCTGGCCGGGTTCTTTACCTCGACGTTCGGCCTGAGCAATGAGCAGCTCAACACGATCTGCGTCTGGGTCATGTCCGCCGTCGGCCTCGTTACGCTGTATCATGTCTCCGTCCCGTTCACGCGCCTGCGCCTCGCTGTGCTGGCTGCCATGACGGCGGCGATGCTGTTCAGTCTGCTCGTCATCCCGGCGTTCTTCGACCTCCCGGCGCTCAATGCCAGCTCGGCCCTCATCCTCGTCACGCTCCTGCTGGCCTGCCCGACCGTGATGCGCTTCTTCCGCGTCATCTTCGATAAGCGCGTCGCCAAGCTCGACCTGGCTCCGGCTAAGAAGCAGAAAAAACGTCATCGTTTTGAAAAGTAAAAGAACGCTCCGCAGGTGGCTGTACCGGCCTCCTGCGGAGCGATTTTTCTGTCTCAATAATTCTCGGCGTGGAGCTCAAAATAGCTCTGCGGATGATTGCACACGGGGCAGACCTCCGGAGCGGCCGTGCCGACAACGATGTGGCCACAGTTTCGGCACTCCCAGATCTTGACCTCGCTCTTGGCGAAGACAGCGCCGGTTTCCACATTGTGAAGCAGGGCGCGATAGCGCTCCTCATGATGGCGCTCAACCTCACCGACCATGCGGAAGCGGGCTGCCAGCTCCGGGAAGCCCTCTGCCTCGGCCGTTTTGGCAAAGCCTGCATACATGTCCGTCCACTCGTAGTTCTCGCCCTCTGCGGCCGCTGCGAGGTTCTCGGCCGTGCTACCGATGCCGGCCAGCTCCTTGAACCACAGCTTGGCGTGCTCCTTCTCGTTGTCCGCCGTCTTCAGGAACAGCGCCGCGATCTGCTCGTAGCCCTGCTTCTTTGCTACGGAGGCAAAGAAGGTGTATTTGCTGCGGGCCTGCGATTCGCCTGCGAAGGCGGCCTGCAGGTTCTTTTCCGTCTGCGTGCCGGCGTATTTTGTGGTTTTTGCCATGATGATCGTCTCCTGTTATTGATTTGTTATTGTCTCGGCCGGGGCTGCGTCCGGTGCAGCCTCAGCGGCCTTGATGCGCTGATACATGTCCTGCATCTGCCGGTCGATTTCGGCTATCTTCCCGGCACAGGCAAGCATTTCTTCATTGATCCCCGCGGGCAGGCGGCTGCGGTCAGCCTTGTAGCGGATATCGTGCTCCAGACTGGCCCAGAAGTCCATGGCGATGGTACGGATCTGAACCTCCGCCAGCACCTGCTCTGTCCGGTCCGAAAGGTAGACCGGCACGCGCAGGTCCAGATGCAGGGAGCGGTAGCCATTGTAGTTCGGCGTTTTGATATAGTCCTGCCGCTTGACGATCTCCAGATCCTGCTGGCGCTCGACCATCTCCGCCACGCGGTAGACGTCGTCGATGTAGCTGCACACGACGCGCACGCCCGCAATATCGTTGACATTCTGCATGGCGGACTCCAGCGTCAGGGGCAGGCCCTTCTTCAGGAGCTTTGCCGCGATGCTCTCGGGGGATTTTACGCGGCTCTCGATATGGTGGATGGGGTTGCGTGCATACAGCACGTTGAATTCACTGTTCAGAACCTCAAACTTCAAGGTGAGCTGCCGCCCTGCAGCGGCGTAGAGATTCCGCATGACAAGAAACGCATGCGCGTTTTCCAGCAGCGGCGCGGTGGAACAATCCATAACGCATCCCTCCTGTAAATGGCTTTAACGGGCCTCCAGACGGTCCAGCTCGGCCTGCCAGACTGCGGCGCAGGCATCGCTCGGCATGCGCCAGTCGCCGCGCGGGGAGAGCGTGACCGAGCCGACCTTCGGGCCGTCGGGCAGGCAGCTGCGCTTGAACTGCTGGATGAAGAAGCGGCGGTAGAAGTTTTTCAGCCAGTGCAGCAGCGTCTCTGCGGGGTATTTCCCGGCAAATGCGGCCTGCGCCAGCCGGTAAATTTTTTCCGGCCCGAAGCCGAAGCGAAGCACATAGTAGAGGTAGAAGTCGTGCAGCTCATAGGGACCGACAAGGGACTCCGTCTGCTGCGCGATCTCGCCGGTCTCCGTCGCGGGGAGCAGCTCCGGGCTGACGGGCGTGTCAAGAATGTCGAGCAGCACGCGGCGCAGGGCGAGGCTTTGGGCCGTGTCCGCCTCATAGCGCACGATGTGGCGCACGAGCGTCTTCGGAACGCCCGCGTTCACGCCGTACATGCTCATATGGTCGCCGTTGTACGTTGCCCAGCCGAGCGCCAGCTCGCTCAGGTCGCCCGTGCCGACGACAAGGCCGCCCGTGCGGTTGGCAAGGTCCATCAGCTCCAGTGTGCGCACGCGCGCCTGCCCATTTTCAAATGTGACGTCAAGCACGGACTCACTCTGGCCGATGTCGGCAAAGTGGCTGCGTACCGTGTTCGTAATGGAGATTTCCGTGAACTGTACGCCCAGCTCCTGACACAGAATTTCTGCGTTGGAGCGCGTCCGCTTCGTCGTGCCGAAGCAGGGCATGGTGACGGCAAGAATGTCCTGCATGGGACGCTGCAGGCGCTTCATGGCGCGCACGGCAACGAGCAGAGCAAGGCAGCTGTCCAGACCGCCGGAGATGCCGAGCACGGCCGTTCTGGCGTGCGCATGCTCCAGCCGCTTTGCAAGGCCGTCTGCTTGGATCTCGAGGATCAGCTCGCAGCGCTCGGCGCGGGCGGCCGCATCGCTGGGGACGAACGGAGTGGGGGAGACGGGGCGGGTGAGTGCCGTCTCGTGCAGCGGCATGGAGAACGGAACGGTGGTATGGCCTGCGGCATTCGGGCAGAATGTCGTACTGCGGCGGCGCTCGCACTGCATGCGTCCGAGGTCCAGCACGGCCTCGGCGCGGCCGGTGCCGAAGGGCTTTGCCTCGGCCAGCAGCGCGCCGTTTTCACAGATGAGATCATGCGCGGCAAAGACCATATCCGTCGTGGATTCGCCGTGCCCGGCATCCGCATAGAGATAGGCGCTCAGCAAGCGTGCGGATTGCTGGCCGACGAGCTGGCGGCGGTATTCCGCCTTGCCGACGGTTTCGTCACTTGCCGAGAGATTGGCAAGCACCGTTGCCCCGGCCAGCGCATGGCGGGTGCTGGGCGGCAGCGGGGCCCAGAGGTCCTCGCAGATCTCCACACCGAGGCAGAAGTCCGGCATTTCGCGGCAGCGGAACAGCAGGTCCGTGCCGAAGGGAACGGACGCGCCGCACAGTGTGACGCTGCGCGTTTCGGCAGGTGCGGGGGTGAAGTGACGCAGCTCATAGAACTCTGCGTAGTTCGGCAGATGGGTCTTCGGCACAAGGCCGAGCAGCGCCCCATGGCAGACCACGGCGGCGCAGTTATAGAGTGCGCCGTCCACGCGGACCGGCAAGCCGACGACGGCGACGAGCTCGAGCGTTTCGCTTGCGCGGAGAATGTCCCGCAGGCCCTGCTCGGCGGCATCCAGCAGCGGCTGCTGCAGAAACAGGTCCGAGCAGGTATAGCCGGTGAGCCCAAGCTCCGGGAAAACGGCAAGCGCCGCGCCGTCCTGCGCGGCCTCCTGCATGGCGGCGATCGTTTCCTGCGTATTATAGGCGCAGTCTGCCACGCGCAGTGCGGGGGAGAGCGTGCAGACCTTCAGAAATCCGTTTTTCATAAAGGCGTTGTCCTTTCTGTTGCGGTACTTATCCCAATTATCATACCACAGACGGCCGCCCGAAACAAGGGCGGCTTTGGGGGAAAGTCCGAAGAGACTTTTTCGACAAGCAGACGTTATTGCAGCTCCTGCTCCAGCGCATCGAATTCCGGCGTGGAGAAGAATTCACCGAGTGTGATGCCGAGACCGTCGCAGAGCAGCTTGATCGTCAGAATTTTCGGGTTCTGGCTCTTGCCGTAGAGAATGTTCTTCAGGCTTGAGGGCGGCAGCGCGCTGAGCGAGGCGAGACGGTTGATGGAAATGCCGCGCTCTGCGCACAGCTGCAGAATGCGGTCGCGGACAGCGGTGACAGTGTTCATGGTGATGCCTGCCTTCCAAGTTTTTCCTTTAGCATAACGAAAAACACTGGACAATATAGGCTATGCATGCTACTATTAGGCTATCCATAGACTTTTTGGGAGAGCAAAACCATGGCGGACTATCAAAAAATGTTTGCCATCCTCTGCGGAGCGGTGGACGATGCCCTGATGGGGCTGGAGCAGGGCAGCAGCGCGGCCTGCATCGCGCTCCGTCTCCGGCTGGCGCTGGAGCGCGCGGAGGAGATCTATCTGGAGACCAGTATGTGCGCGGAACGGCGCGGCGATACGAACCTGATCGAGCTGCGTCGCGAAACGCCGGAGGCGTGGGAGCAATAGAAAAAACCGGGAGCAGGCATTTGCCTGCTCCTGAAATCATTTCAGTCCTTCTGTTCTTCCGGGACGCGGACGCTGACGCCGTTGAGCTCCATACCCTCATCGACATTGATGAGCAGGTACTTCGCGCCGCCGAGCACGCGCGTCTGCACGAGGTCCTGCCGGTCCGGATTCACGCGGATGACGACATCCGGCGTGCGGTACTCCAGCTGGGCCGCGCCGAGCAGATTCTGCGGGGGGACTTCGCTGCCGCCGCCGAAGGCCTCGTCATATTTGACATTGAAGGCGGCCATCTTCGGCTCGGACACGCCGCAGTGCTCCAGCACCGCACCGACCTCCTGCCGCGTGACGGCCAGCGGCTCCTCGGCGCGGGTCTCCTTGTGCGTCAGAACGAGCTCTCGCAGGGCGGTATGGACGTTCTGGACGACGTTCACGCTGCATTCGTCCTCCAGCGCATCCGTCAGCACCTCGCGGAACGTCTCGCGCTGTGTGCCCGCGGGCATGGGCGGCTGCAGATTGAACACGGCGGAGACAAACTCCTCATAGCTGTTGTCCGTGTTCTTCGTATAATACAGCGCGCCGTAGAGGTTCGTCGCGCGGTCGTCAAAGGCAGGGAACAGGAAGCCAACCTCCGGCGCGGCGGCGACCCAGTCCGTGCCGCGCTCATGGAATTTCCCCTCTGTGGAGTCATAGCGCAGGACGGGCTTCGTCTCCTTCACGGGGCAGATGCTGCAGAGTATATAGGAAAACTGCTGCTCGCTGCCCTCTTCCTGCCGGAAGCCGTCTCGGGAACGGAACGGCACGTCATATCGGTCCGCGGCCAGCAGGATCAGGTAGTTGTCCGCCAGATGCAGAGAGCCTGCGATCTTTTCATACAGGGTCTGCACGGCCTCCTCGTCCTCCAGGCCGGAGTCGCGCAGCCGCATGAGCAGGCGGTGCTCGTCGCTGTCCGCGACCTGCGCCGTCGAGAAGCTCAGGTCGGAGAGGGTTTTGCCCATTCGGCCGGAGATGCCTTTTTTCAGCAGCTCCAGATATTTTTCCTGCTCCCCCTCCGGCAGCAGGCCCATGGAAAGGGTGAAGGCGGAGACGAGCTCGCCGTGCACGTTGACATAGCAGCCATGGATTTTTGTGATATTGCTCCGATCCTGGCGATAACGGCGGCGGAGCTCCGCCACTTCCTTGTCGATCATGTGGGATACCTCTCAAATTGGATTCCGGAATATTATAGCACAGACCGCTGCACATTTCCAGCGCGGAAGGCTAGAAAAGCCTAACAGACTTTTGCGAGAAACAACGGAGAGGGCCAAAACCCTCTCCGTTGTGCTGTGTTCAGTTTTCCGTTCCGGAAACGAGCTTCGTGTAGCGCATGATGATCGTTGCGACCTCGGCGCGCGTAGCGGAGTTCTGCGGAGCGATCGTGTTGTCCGGCATGCCGTTGATGATGCCGACGGCGACCGCCCAGCTCAGGGCCTCCTTCGCGTAGTCACTGACCCTGGCGGCGTCGGTGAATTTCTTGGCAAGGTCAGTCCTGTCGCCGACATCGAGACCGCGGAATTTTGCGAAGCGGTAGAGAATCGTGACGATCTGCTCACGCGTGATCTGGTCGTCCGGGGCGAACAGGCCGTCGCCGATGCCGTTGACGATCTTGTTCTCCGAGCACCAGTTCACGGCTGCGGTGTACCACGAGCCGGCCGGAACGTCGGTGAACGGCGTCTTGCCGACATTGTCGGAATTCGGGGAACCGGCGATACGCCACAGGACGGTGACGAGCTCGGCACGCGTCATGGCGGCATCCGGGTCGAAACTCATCTCGCTTCTGCCGCGCAGCAGGCTGTTCTGATAGCAGTAGTAGACGGCCTCCGCGAACCAGTCGGTGTCGTCCACATCCACGAACGGCATATTCATGGTCGAGATCTTGCCGCAGCGGTCGCAGTGGTAATACACCGTGCCGTCGTCGGCCACGACCTTGGAGAAGCTGTGGCCGGAGGGCTTGTCGTACTTTGTCTCATAGGTCTCGCCGCATTCGCACTTCACGCTCAGGTGGCCCTGCACAGAGCAGGTCGTCGGAACGTCCTCGAGAATGGTGGTCTTGTGCATCGTGCCGTTCTTGAGGTCGAAGTGATAGGCAGCCGTGCCGATGAGCATCCAGCCGGTCTTGTATTCCCCGGCGAGGAAGTACATCTGCTTGCCGCTCGTCTTGTCCGTGGCCCAGCCGGTGTAGTTCGCAGGTGCGGTCTCGCCGCAGACGGAGCAGATGAGGGTCTTGTGCAGGCGGTCAAAGACGAAGGAGTGGCCGTCGCGGCAGGCGTTGTCGTGCTCGACGGTGAACGTGTCCACGACGGAACCGTTCAGGTCATAGGCCGTCACGGTCAGCTCGCTGCGGGTCGTGTTCACGAGCAGGTAGAGCGCCTGATAGCTCTGGCTGATCTTGGCAAAGTGGAAAGCGGGATCATCCACGGCGGCGTAGTTGACATCGCGGGACTTTTCGCCCATATCGCCGCAGATGACGTAGGTCGTGCCGTTTTCGGCGACTTCGCCGCCGGTCAGCTGTTCGGTGCGGGCATAGGCGTGATCGTGGCCGGAGAAGACAACATCGATCCCGGCGGCATCGATTGCGGCGGGGAGAATGCGGTTATAGGCTGCGCTCGAGCCCTTGGGGTTTGTGTAGTATGGCGGCTGGTGGACCGTCAGGAGCTTCCATTCGCACGTCGTCTTCGCGGCATCCTCCTGCAGCCAGGCGGCCGCTGCGTTCAGGTCTGCATTGCAGTTCACCACGGCGATGTAGACATTGCCGTATTCCACGGAGTAGTAGTCTGCATCCGGCGTGCCGAAGATATTCATCGCATGACCGGCACTCAGGTCACCGTAGTATTCGTGGTTGCCGAGGACCTGCACGATGGGGGAGGCGGGGAAATCTTCGGAGAAGACGTCCAGAATCTCGTTCCAGGCGGTCAGGCTGCCAGCGTTGTCAATGAAGTCACCCGTCTGGATGCCGAAGTCCGTGTTCGCGTTGCCGATGGCCTCGGCAATCTGATGTATGACCTCGATATCGGCGGCATCAGCCTCGACATTGCCGCTGAGCTGCGTGTCGCCCATGACGAAGAACGACGTCTCTGCGCCTGACTCAGCCGTGGTGAATGTGCGGACATCGGACCAGTGGCCCTCCACGCCGTCACCGACGCGGTAGGAATAGGTCGTCGCGGGCGTCAGGCCCGTCAGTGTGACGGAGTTGACCAGCGAGGCCTGATAGCCGTCCGTGAACGAGCGGACCGTGCTTGTGCCCTGCACGGTGGTAAAGCTGTAGTTTCCGGAAATGTAGGCTTCCTCCGTCGTGTACTGCACGACGGCATTGCGCGCGGTGTAATCCGGCGCTGCGAACCAGCTGATGTTCTGGGTCGTTGCAGGAGCCTGCACGGCGTTCAGACGGATGTTCGTCGGCGCGACCTCTGTGCTGCCGATGCCGTTCGTCACGCCGCTGCAGCGGAAGGAAAGGCCTGCCTCACCCTTGGCGTAGACGGTGAACTTCTCACCGGCCGTCTGGCAGAAGCGGTTCGTCACGAGCACACCAGCGGCGTTCGTCGTGCCGAGAAGCACGTCATCCTGGCCATCCACGACGGAGAAGATCTGCACGCGGCCGGGGGCCTTGCCGTCTGCCGTCTTGACATAGAGCTTGCCGTTGCCGCCAACGGTCATGATGTCCGCCGTCAGCTCATAGGCCGCCGTCACGCCGACATTCTGCGCGGGCTGGGCAAAGCTCAGCGTCGTGCCGCCGTCGGTGAAGCTGCCCTTTTCCAGCGTGTAGGTCAGGAGTGCGCCGCGCGCGACTGTACTCGGGACATGGAACTTCACGGTCGCAATGGCGCCGAGCTTCGGAGAAGCGGAGGTCGCCTGCAGCTTCAGGACGTTCTTTTCATAGGTGTAAGTACCGGTGTAGCCGTTTTCAAACGTGACCTCCGGCGCGCCGAACGTGTCCGTCAGGCGAAGCTCCATCGTAACGGAGCTGATCTTGCGGGAACCAGCGGCATTCAGCGTCAGGGCATAGTCCTCGCCGATGACGGCATTTGCCTCGCCGGTCAGCGTGACCGTGCCGTAGGCCGTCGAAGCGGCATTCACGGTGAAGTAGCGTGTTTCGGTCGTCACGTTGCCGAAGCCATCACAGACGGAGACGGTGACGCTGTGCGTGCCGTTCGGCAGCAGAACGCTGACGCTGGCGCTGCTCTCCGTGGAGGCCGTGAGCGTCTGGCGCTGGCCGTCAACGGAGATGGCGGTCTTGGCGGGGCTGATGCCGGTGGCATTCTCGCCCGCCGGGTCATGGAATTCGGCCGTGAGCGTCAGGCGGTTCGTCTTCAGCTCCGTCGTCCCGTCCCCGGCAAGCTCGGCCGCACCGGCCTTCACTGTGTCAATGACCGGGTTCTCGAGGTCGTCGACCGTGTCGCCGTAGACAACGCGGAAGTTATCAAAGTACAGGCTGCCGTTTGCCATGGAGCCCATGGGGATCTTATCGCCGTTTTCATTGGCGGAGCCGCCGGGAATGTAGGTCAGCAGCACGAGCGGCTGGCCGTTGAGGATCTTCAGCGGATGATCCTTCGTGACATATTTGGCAAACGGACGGAGGTCTGCCTCACAGTACATCCAGCCCTCCCAGTAGATGCCGGTATACTGCAGGGAGCGGCCCTCCTGCGTGGTAAAGTGCAGATAGGAGCGCTTATAGGTGCCGCTGGCCTCATCGTAATAGGCGATCTGCGTCCACAGCCAGTAGTTCGGCGTGCCCTTGGGCGCGTAGACCCAGACGCCGAGGCCGGACGGGGTGCCGTCGAGCGAGATGCCGCTGTAGAGATCCGTCTTCGCGGCTTCGCTTGTATCGGCGTAGTAGAGGTACTCGTTGACATTGCGGTAGCCGGGGAGCAGATCGGTGTAGTCATAGTCGAGGCGCATGGAGTAGTCGCCGAAGCGGGTCTCGCCCTCGTCGCCATTCACGACCTGCACCGTTGCGGAGTGCTCCTTCATATAGGAGGCGTGCCAGGTGAACAGGCTGTAGCCTGCGCTGCCGAGCACATAGCAGGCGGGATAGTAGGTCTCGTCGGTATTGTCGGCAATGTAGGTGCCGCCGAACTGGAACGGGCCCTTTTCCGTCACGGTCGCGGGCGCATTTGTCTCCTTATTCCAGTTGATGAAGGTCAGCTCCATGCTTTCGTCGCCGAACGAAGCGCCGTACTGTGCGTTGCCCCAGTCGTACTCGGCGCCCTGCATGAGCTTACCCTCGGCGTCCGGCTCAAAGTCGAGCAGGACCTGCGGCATTCTGCCGATCTCCACATGGATGCTGTCGGTCAGCTTTGTACCGTCGTGCTTCGTGTAGCTGACGGTAATGTCAGCCTCCAGCGTCTCACGGGCCTTGACGGCCGTGAACGTATTGCCGGAGAACGAGCCGATGTCGGAGGGCTGCTTACCGGGATCGGTCGGCATGATGGTCCAGTCGAATACATAGCCGCCCATATCCATCAGACGCGTGCCGCTCTTGGCTGTCAGGCCGAGGTCGGACGACTCCTGGAAGGAGAGGTTCAGCGTTTCGGCGGCAAAGAAGAGCTCCTCCGGCTCCTGTACCTCCACGCTAGTTGTGCCGAGCACGGTCTTGCCCTGCAGAAGTTGGGCCGTCACGGTGCCGCACTTGCCGTTCGAGCGGAACAGACCGTTCGCGTCGATGGTGCCGAAGCTGCTGTCTTCAAGCCCCCAGCTCACGTTGGCTGGCAGGTCGGCGGGATAGCCGTTGGAGTCGACGCCTGTGGCAGTGAACTGCACGGAAGCGCCCGCAAGGAAGAGGTCGTTCTTCGGCGAGAGCGCGGCGTGGTCAAAGCGGCCGGTCGGCTGCGCCGTCGAGACGATCATCAGGGTCGAGGCGACAACGCGCTCAGGGCCGTCGGACGGATGGTTCTGGATGGTAAGCTTATTGCTGCCCTCGTGGCGGGAGGCGTAGGTCGCAGAGCCGCCGCCGTCGAGGTAGATGGCCTTGACGCAGCCCTGCGCCTGCAGGACTTCGGCCATTTCATAGACGGTCATGCCATCGGAAAGGCCCTGACGGCCGTCTGCCATGAAGATGACGAGCGTGCCGTCTTCCTTCAGACCGATGGAGTTGCGGGGAGCCTTATAGCTGGCGTCCAGGCCATCCTGGATCTTGCCGTCCTTCAGCAGCCAGAACGGGCCGGAGATGGCTTCGGCGACGTCGTCCGTGGGGGTGCCGTAGTCGCGGATGTCATAGCTGCCGTCCTTCAGAACGGCAAAATACGGCTCGAGCCAGTCGTCGTTCTCGTGTGTCTGGATGAGGTGGCCTTCCATGATAAGATAGCCGCGGCACTGTGCCGTCTGCATATTATAGTAGTCGGCGTTCACAGCCGTAACGACGGTCTCGCCCGTTGCGGCCTCATAGGCGGCGGCCTGGGACGTGGTCGTCTTCAGATCCCAGCCGAGGTTCTTCGCGGTCTCCGCGCGGCTCTCGGCCGTGCTGCCCGCCGTGTAGTAGTTGGGATAGGACGCCTTGAGCTTCACGGAAGCACCGGGGGTGATGGTGGCCATATAGCCGAGCACCTGTGCGCTGCCGCTGGCGTTGTTCAGAATGACCTGCGATTCCGTCAGGCCGTTCACGATCGGATAGTTTGTCTGCGAGATCAGGACCTTGTCGGCCGGGGCGCTGAAGTCCGGGTCGGAGCCCGCCGCAAATGCGGCCGGAAGCAGGCCGGTGAGCAGCGCGCAGACAAGCAGGGTACACAAGATCCGCCGGATGACCGGCATTCTTCTGCTGACCATGATGTACTGTCCTCCTAATGAATTGATGGAAGGAAGTTCCTCCTTCGACATGAAATGTCAGTTGCATGATAGCATACGGGGCGGGAAGTGTCAAGCGAGGCCGCCGGAAGTTGTGAATAGTGCACAAAAATGCAGCCAAATATTTGGAAACAACGCTGATCGACCGGTGGCATGTGTTCTAGCTGATTTGATGTTAAATTCTTGTTAGCCGGATTGGACGGCCTTGCTTTTTTCTGTAAAAGCCGGTATAATAGGATAAACATGCGGGCCGGTCCGGCTGGCCCCGGAGAATTGAGGAGTGAGACAATGAAACGACTGCTTTTGCTCTGCCTGACGGCGGCTGTGCTGGTATCCTGCCTCGGCCTGTCGGCTCAGGCTGCGCCCACCCTGTCGTGGACGGAATTCTATACAATGGGGGATGCCGCCTCGGCGCACACCCGCATCGATCCGATCGAGCTGGACGGGACGACGACGCTCTTCCTGCCAGCCAGCGTATCCCGGAAGGCGGTCCCGGTGTATTTTACGCTTTCCGAGAAGAATGCCGTTGTGACGGCGACGGGAAGCCGCGGCTCCGTGGCGCTCAAGAGCGGCGATTCGCTGGACCTGACCGCCCTGTGCGAGGGCACGAACGATACGATCACGCTGCGTGCCCGCTCCGGGAGTATGCAGGCAGAGAAGCGCGTGACGTTCCTGCGGTATGACAATGTGTCGACGATGTTCCTCGTGAGCGACGATCCCGTGAACGAGGGCCGTGAGTGGGTCGAGTCCAGCGAGGACAAATCCAACAGGGCCAAGGGCAGCATGGCTCTGCTCGCAGCGGACGGCGAATCCGTCTACGACGGCAAGCTGACGCAGATCAAGGGCCGCGGCAATTCGACCTGGAAGGGAGCCAAGCGCCCCTATCAGATCAAGCTGGACAAAAAGACCGACCTGCTCCAGACCGGCGACAGCGCCGATAAGGCCAAGACGTGGGTCCTGCTGGCAAATTTCTATGATCCGTCCGCTGTCCGCAACATGCTTGCGCTCGACCTCGGCCGCGCGCTGCAGATGGAGTGCAACATGGGCTATCGCCCGGTGTGCCTGTTCTATGACGGCGAGTTCCGCGGCCTGTACCTCCTGACGGAGAAGGTGGAGGTCAACGAGGGCCGTGTGAACGTGACGGACCTGGAAAAGGCGAATGAGATGGCCAACCCCGACGTCGAGGATCTGACGAAGCTCGAGTCGAAGACCGGCACGACCGCCAACGGCGCGACCTATCTTTATTGTGACGGCATGAACGACCCGGCGGACATCACGGGCGGCTACCTGCTTGAAATGGACTTCGCCGACCGCGCCATGGAGGAAAAGTGCTATTTCATCACGACGCGTGGCTTCTATGTCGTTGTAAAGTCGCCGGAGGCCTGCTCGAAGGCGGAGATGGACTATATCGCCAGCTGGTATCAGGACTATGAGGACGCTGTGTTTGAGGGCGGCACGAGCTCGAAGACTGGCAAGCCATTCACGGACTATGTCACGGTCGAGAGCATGGTGCAGTGCTACCTTGTCAACGAGCTGAGCAAGAACGGCGACGGCTTCAACACGTCCGCCTACCTCTATAAGGAAACCGGCTCGAAGCCGATGAAGATGGGCCCGCTGTGGGACTACGACCTTAGCTTCGGCAACAATAATTATGAGGACCTTCTGCCGCAGCCGGAGCTGCTCTACACGGTTTACGGCTCGCTCGGCCGCACACTGTATGCCCTTCCGGAGTTCCGCGTCGAGGCGCAGCGCCAGTATACAAAGTACATTACCCCATTGGCAGATGTCCTTGCGGGCGATGCGGACGCGGTCAGTGCGGACGGCAGCGTGCATTCGTTTGCGTGGTACCGTGAGCAGGTCGCTGCGGCGGCAGGCTATGACGAGCTGCTGTGGAAATCGTCCCATATGGACGTCCGCCCCGGCGGAAACGGCTTTGCGGAGAACTTTGCCTCCCTGCAGAATTTCGTTGTCAAGCGTGTGCAGTGGCTGGACGGCGTCATCGGCAAGTGGAGTGCTGACCATGCAGATCCGCTCGGCGATTATATGGATGTCTTCGAGAGCGACTGGTACTACGACACGATCACCCGCGCCACGGCGCTCGGCCTGCTGCACGGCAAAGGTGCCGGCATCTTTGATCCGTCCGGCATTACGACGCGCGCACAGACGGCACAGGTCATTTATAATATTGCCGCGCCCGGCAGCATTGCCTATTCCGACGTGTTCCCGGATGTTGCGGAGGGCAGCTGGTATGCGTCCGCCGTCCTTTGGGCGCAGCGCGAGAAGATCGTTCTCGGCTATGACGACGGCCTGTTCCGTCCGGACCGCGGGGTGAGCCGCGAGGATATGATTACGCTGCTGTATCGCTATGCAGGCTCCCCGAAGACGAGCGGCAGGAAGCTTGCGGAGTTCCGCGACAATGCAAGCATCTCGGACTATGCCCGGCAGGCCATGGAATGGGCCGTGGAGAACGGCCTGATCCTCGGTTATGCAGAGGACGGCACCATCCGCCCGCAGTCCACGACGACCCGCGCGGAATTTGCGACGATCGCCGTGCGGTTCTACGAGAAGACGAATGCGTAAAAAGCACCTGCTTTGCCGACTGTCTGCGCTGCTTTTGCTCGTGGCGCTGACGGCCTGCCGCCGAGATATGATGGCTCCGACGGCGGCGCCGACGGAAATGCCGACTGCGGCACCGACAGAGCAGCCCACGGAGGCACCGACGGAGGCCCCTGCGGAGTCTTCTACCGAGCCCCTTACGGAGGCTCCGACGGAGCCGGAATGGGTGCCGGAGTATAACGGCGCGCTCGGCTCCGCCGGGAGCCTGCGCGGCACGACCCTGCTCATCTCCATCTTTACGAATGATGCGCAGACCGCATGGGACGACGAGGCCGACCGCGAGGAGATGCTCCTGACGCTCAACCGCATGGACACGGCCGCGCAGTGGCTCACGGAGCAGGCGGCTGCATATGGCTCGGACGCTTCGTTCCTCTATGACTGGACCGCTGATCCGGACCTGCGCTATGATGCCTCGTTTTCGGAGCTTCTCGTCCGCGAGGATGGGGGCATGTATGAGGTGCAGGCCGATTATGTACGGGAAAACATCGACAGCGATGCCCTGCGGCAGAAATACCACGCGGACAATGTGGTCTACTTTTTCCTGTTCAACACGCCCTATGAGCATACGCCGAATCCCTGGTCTCTCGGCTTCTTGTCCAGCCCGGATTATGATATCGAATACGTCAACCTGTATATCCGCTTCGGAGACGTATTCGATGCGCCGCCTGCGACCTATGCCCATGAGATCCTGCATGCCTTCGGTGCGCCGGACCTCTATTATGTGGACACGGGCATCCCACAGGAGTTTGTCGATTACTGCAGTCAGACGGGCTGCAATGACATCATGTTCACCGTGAATGCGGGCGAGACGATTGACAGTGATTTCACGCCGATCGACGCCTATTATGTCGGCATCGGGGCACGCCCGGCAGAGGCGGATGAATGGGGCCTCGGTCCGAGCGAGTATGACGCAAACTGAATCCTGATATAACATGGAGCCGGTCCCCGGAAAGGGGATCGGCTCCGTTTTATGGATCTGCTTATTCGAGACCGTATGGCCAACCGCCAAGGCCGCCAAGGTCGTAGAGCTCGGAGTATCCGAGCGCTGCGAGCTTTTCGGCTGCAGCGCGGCTGCGCTTACCGGTCTTGCAGTAGACGAGGACCGGGCTACTCTGATCGGGCAGGGCCTCTGCAGCCGTCTCGGCGCTGATCTCGTCGACCGGCAGCAGCACGGCGTCTGCCAGATGGCCGGTGATGTATTCCTCTTCGTCGCGGACATCCACGACCGTTCCATCGGGATGCGAGCGGATCATGGCAAGCGCCTGCTCGGCGTCTGCGGCAACAGGGATCATGGGTGGACTCCTTTCAGGCCAGCTCGATCATGTTCGTATAGAGCTGATAGTACTTGCCGTGCTGCTCCAGCAGGTCGGCGTGGCTGCCGCGCTCGATCACGCGGCCCTGCTCCAGTACGAGAATGGCGTTCGCGTTCCGGACGGTCGACAGGCGATGCGCGATGACAAAGACCGTGCGACCGGCCATCAGGCCGTCAAGGCCCTTTTCGATGAGCTTTTCGGTGCGGGTGTCGACGGATGACGTCGCCTCGTCCAGAATGAGGACCGGGGCCTCCGAGACGGCCGCGCGCGCAATGGCGACGAGCTGCCGCTGGCCCTGACTGAGGTTTGCGCCGTCGGAATAGAGCATGGTGTTATAGCCCTGCGGCAGATGCGAGATAAAATAGTGCGCGTTGGCGATCTTCGCTGCGCGGATGCAGTCCTCATCCGTCGCGTCCAGCCTGCCGTAGCGGATGTTCTCCATCACGGAGCCGGTGAACAGGTGGGTATCCTGCAGAACGATGCCGAGGGACCGGCGGAGGTCATCCTTCTTGATATCGCGCACGTCGATGCCGTCATAGGTGATGTGGCCGCCCTGAATGTCATAGAAGCGGTTGATGAGGTTCGTGATCGTCGTCTTGCCCGCACCGGTCGAGCCGACGAAGGCGATCTTCTGGCCGGGCTTGGCATAGAGCGAGAGGTTTTTCAGCACCGGCTTGTCCGGATCATAGGAGAAGTCGACGTTGTAGAAGCGGACGTCGCCCTTCAGCGGCACATGTGTGTCGTCCGGCTTGACCCAGTAGAAGTCGCGGCCCTCGCGCGCCAGCGTGACGGAGCCCTCGTCGATCTCGGCCGGGGTGTCCAGCACGTCGAAAATGCGCTCCGCACCGGCCAGCGCCAGCATGATGGAGTTGAACTGGTCTGCGATCTGGCTGACGCGGTCAGCAAACGTGCGGATGTACTGCAGGAACGTGATAAGGATACCGCCGGTGCCCTCGCCGGTCAGCCACAGTGTGCCGACGGCGCAGGTGATGGCATAGAACATGTGCGACAGGTTGTTCAGGATCGGGCCGACGACGGATGTGGCCGTTGTTGCTGTGGTCGACGCGCTGTACAGCGCGTCGTTGATCGGCTCAAAGTCGGCCATGACCTGCTTTTCGTGTGTGAAGACCTTGATATCGCGCTGTCCTGCGATCATTTCCTCAATGTAGCCGTTTACGGCCGCGGCGTTCTTCTGCTGTGCGCGGTAGCTGTGGCTGCTGATCTTTGTCGTGATGCGCACGACAAGCAGCACGATGGCGCCCAGAACGACCATGATGGCAAACAGCCGCATGGACAGCACGAGCATCATGGCGATGGTGCCCGTGAGCGAGGTGACGGAGATGAGCATCTGCGTGATGCTGTGCTGCAGCAGCTCGTTCGTCGCCTCGATGTCGTTCGTGTAATAGCTCATGAGGCTGCCGTTCGTATTGGCGTCAAAATAGCTGATGGGCAGCTTCTGCATACGGGCAAACAGCTCCGCGCGCAGCTCACGCATGATGACGGTGCTCGTCTCGAGCATAAGGCGGTTGAGCAGGTAGTTCGTCACGGCGCTGAGGAAATACAGCGTGCCGAGACCGGCCAGCAGGCTCAGATATTTTGCGTAGGTCTCATTCGGCGTGATGCCGCTTTCCTTCAGAAGATTGGTCAGCGGGCGCATGCAGTAGGACGCGCCGATCGTGCAGGCCACATAGGCCAGAATGGATGCCACGGCGCAGATGAGCAGCACGCGGCAGTGACGGAAATAGCGGAACAGGCGGAACAGCGTGTGCAGGGGAGACTGCGCGCGGCGGTAATTCCGAAGCTCAACTCTGGCCATGCTGCTCACCCTCCTCCCGCATCTGGCTGTCATAGACGTCGCGATAAATCTGGCTGCGCTCCATCAGCTCCGCATGCGTGCCGACGTCGGAGAGCTCGCCCTCGTGCAGTACGATGATCCGGTCGCACGAGAGGATCGAGGCGATGCGCTGCGCGATGATGATCTTTGTGCTGCCGGGCATGGCCGTTTTCAGCGCGCGGCGGATGTGTTCGTCCGTCGCCATGTCCACGGCGCTCGTGGAGTCGTCGAGGATCAGAATCTTCGGCTGCTTCACAATGGCGCGCGCAATGCGCAGGCGCTGCTTCTGGCCGCCGGAGAGGTTCGCGGCGTTCTGCTCCAGAACGGTCTCATAGCCGCCCGGGAAGCGATCGATGAATTCGTCCGCGCAGGCAATGGCGCAGGCCTCGCGCAGCTGCTCCTGCGTGGCGTTGGCATTGCCCCAGCGGAGATTCTGCGCGATCGTGCCGGAGAACAGCGCGCCGTTCTGCAGCACCATGGAAACGCCGTCGCGCAGGTGCTCGAGCGTGTAGTCGCGCACATCGCGGCCGCCGACGCGCACGGTGCCGGACAGCGTGTCATAAAAGCGCGGGATGAGATTTACAAGCGTGGATTTGCCCTCGCCGGTGCCGCCGATGATGCCGATGGTCTCACCACTGTTGATATGTACGGTGATGTGGCGCAGTGCAAGCTTGTCCGGATCGCCGGAATAACTGAAGCAGACGTCTTCAAAATCCACACTCCCGTCTTCCACGACGGCGTCGCTCGGCCCGTCCGTGATGTCAACGGTCTCGTCGAGCACCTCGTTGATGCGGACGAGGGAGGCATGTGCGCGGGACAGAGCCATAATGAGCCACGTGAGCATCGTCAGAGCGTTGACGGCCTGCGTCGTGTAGGACACCAGACTGACAAGCTCACCTGTAAGCAGGCCCGTTGTGCGGAAAATGATCTCGCGGCCGCCGAGGAGCAGCAGCACAATCGTGCAGCCCCATAGGATGGACATCTGGATGGGACCGGTCAGCGTGAACAGGCGGGAGGATGACAGCGTTGCCTGCCGCAGATCCTCCGCCGTGCCGCGGAAGCGCTCGGATTCATAATCACCGCGGACATAGGCCTTGACGACGCGGCTGCTGATGAGGTTTTCCTGCACGGCGCGGTTCATGCTGTCCATCTTCTGCAGCATTTTGCGAAAGCGCGGCTGGCCGATCTTCATGAGGATGGCCAGAACACCGGCCAGGAGCGGAATGGAGATCAGAAAGATCACCGCCAGATGCGGCGAGATCGTAAAGGCCATGACTGTGGCCATCAGTAGCATAAACGGCGAGCGGATCAGTGTGCGCAGGAACTGGTGCATCGTGTTGCGCACGGTGTTGACGTCCGTCGTGGCGCGGGTGATCAGGCTGGACGTTGTGAAATGATCCGTGTTCGCGAACGAGAAGTCCTGAATTTTTCCGAGCAGGTTCGCACGGAGATTTTTGGCAAAGCCCTGACTGGCCACGGCGGAGCAGCGTGCACTCAGAATGCCGCAGGCCATGGAGCAGCAGGCAACGATGACCATGATGATGCCGACTGTCAGAACGAAGCGATCGCGGTTTGCGATAAGTGCCTCCGGAAACAGCTCGCGCAGCATGAAATCCTGCTCCCGGTAGAGGCCGCCATCCACGATGACGGACATCAGCATCGGGATCAGGACCTCGAGCATGACCTCCAGCCCGCCGAAGATCGCGGCGGCAAGGGTCCAGATGCGGTAGCGCCCCAGATTCGGCCATATGTGGCGGAATGACCCATGACGTTTCTTTTTGCTTTCGATGAAGCTCATCCCCTTGAAGATAATAGTCGTGTCCGGATATTATACCAAACGGTATGACTTCGTACAAGATCGAATTTCCATTTTTTTGAGAAAAAATTCGAAAGGATTTCCTGAAAAATCCCCGAAATCCGCCTCGTCTTTTTCTGCGGTGCTTGCAGCAGAGCGGATGATACAATATACTATATTGGAGTGAATTATAACGATCTTAAGAATATCTTTCGGTTTTGCCTGCTTGTTTCTGCTGCCGTTTTTCGGTAAACTGTAGGGGCAGAAGCGAGAACGCAGGCGGCTGCGCGGAGAGAAAAATGGGGGAGAACGGCATGTATCGGATTCTGGTTTGTGATGACGAGCGGGACATCGTGTCCGCACTGCGGATCTATCTAACGGCGGAGGGCTATGAGGTGCTCGAGGCCTACAACGGCAGCGAGATGCTGCGGCTTGCCGCCACGCAGGAGGTGCATCTCATCCTGCTCGACGTGATGATGCCGGGCATGGATGGGCTGAGCGCCATGGCGGAGCTGCGCAGGACCTCGAATGTGCCGGTCATCCTGCTGACAGCCAAGTCTGAGGACACGGATAAGGTCCTCGGCCTGAATCTCGGCGCAGACGATTATGTGACAAAGCCGTTCAATCCCATTGAGGTCATGGCGCGCGTCCGCTCGCAGCTCCGGCGCTATCTCCAGCTCGGCGGCGGGCAGGTGCTGCCGACGCAGGTGACCATCGGCGGCATCATGCTCGACGATGCCGGACGGACCGTCACGGTCGACGGTGAGCCGGTCGCGCTGACGCCGACGGAGTTCGACATCCTGCGTCTGCTCATGCAGCATGCGGGCACAGTCTTCTCTCCGCGCGAAATTTATCGCCGTGTCTGGGGTGATTCGCCCGTCGGCGTGGAGAACGCCGTGGCGGTGCACATCCGGCATCTGCGCTCGAAGATCGAGATTGATCCCACCGAACCGCGCTATCTCAAGGTCGTGTGGGGCAAGGGATACAAAATGGAGGAACGACGAAATGAAAAAGCTGCAAGATAACCTCGCGGCGCGGATCGCAGCATCCGTCATACTGACCGTGAGCTTTCTGCTCACGCTGCTCAGCACGGCGGGCATCGTGCTGCTGGCTTCCTATCAGGCCTATAACGACGGCGGCGCGCAGCTGCGTACATCCTATCTGCATGCGGCAGGAGTCCAGGAATACTACGACCATGTCGAACCGGTGCTGGAAGGACTTGTCCATGAGCCGCAGAGCTATCAGAATTACCTGAACAGCTTGAATGTCCATGTCGATGTGAAGACGACGGACGGAACAACCGTGTTTTCCAATGCAAAGGAAGGGGAGACGAGCCTCCTTGAGGGCCCCTTCAGCTATACGTTCACGACCGGAGAAACGAAGCTCTGGAAGAATACGTTCTCGGATGCGGAAAAGGCCCAGCGCGCGCTGGAACGTTTCCCATACCAGATCGAGGACTATGAGATCGAGGCGTCGCCATTTGAATACAGCACGTCCTATTCGCCGATCGACGAAAGCCTTGGCGACGCGCTCGACGAAACCCTATCCGGCTTAGAGTCCTATTACCCGATGCTGAAGATCTGGTATTATCCCGAGGGGAGCCTGACCGAGGTAGAGGTCGGCGTGACGCTGGCAGCAGCCCCGATCGGGAACGATTCGGTCGCCGTCACGGCGCGCTGGATCGATCTGCTGATCGCCATGCGCGTGTGGCTCATCCTCATCCTTGTGCTTTCTTCGGCCTGCTGCGTGGCCAGCTTTGCCTTCCGCCTGCGCACGGCGGGCCATAAGCGCGGAACCGCGGGCATCACACTCCGCTGGCTCGATCGGATGCCGTTTGAGGCTTATCTGCTGGCCCTCGCCGCAGTTGTGCTCATCATCGTCTTTCTTGCCAGTGCAAAGGGGGAGCTGTGGTCGATCGCACCGGCCGCTGTCCTCCTCTGCTTTCTGCTTCAGACCCTCCCCATGACGATCGCCGCACGCTGCAAGGCGCACACCATGTGGCGCAATACGCTGCTGCGCCGTCTGTTGGACTGCATCCCCGGCGTGCTGCGGCGGCTTGCGGCGGTGATCCGGCGCGTGATGCCGAAGCTCCCGCTCGTCTGGACGGCTCTCGTGTGCTGGCTGGCCCTTAGCCTGCTGGAGCTCGGCTTTCTGATGGCCGGGGCCTATGCTGTTCTCTGGATCGTGGAAAAGGTCGTGTTCACGCCGCTGGTCGTGCTGTTCCTGCTGGACTTGCGCCGCCTGCTGGACGGGAGCAAGCGGCTTGCCGAGGGTGATCTGGATCATTCGGTCGCGACGGACCATATGTTCTCTCCGCTGCGCAGACAGGCCAACTATCTCAACGGCATCCGCGACGGGATGCGCAATGCCGTAGAGGAGAGAATGCAGAGCGAGCGGATGAAAACGGAGCTCATCACGAACGTCTCGCACGATATCAAAACGCCGCTGACGTCCATCGTGAACTACGCCGGCCTGCTGCAGCGCGATGGCCTTTCCTCGCCGGACGCGCCGGAGTACCTCGAGGTGCTCGTGCGTCAGAGCACGCGGCTGAAAAAGCTGACGGAGGACCTCATCGAGGCCTCCAAGGCGGCGACCGGCAACCTGACGGTCCATCCGGAGGCAGTTGATGCCCACGTCCTGCTCGGGCAGGCGGAGGCGGAGTATGCCGACCGGCTGCAGAATGCGAAGATCGAGCCTGTTTTTGATCTGCGCGCCCAGCGGTTTTGTGTGCAGGCGGACGGGAGGCTCCTCTGGCGGGTGTTCGACAATCTGCTGAGCAATATCTGCAAGTACGGCCTGCCCGGCTCGAGGGCCTATCTCCGCACGGAGGAGCGCGGCGAACTGCTGCGCATCACGTTCCTGAATATCTCCCGCGATGCCCTGAATATTCCCGCCGAGGAGCTGATGGAGCGCTTCGTCCGCGGTGATGCCTCTCGCAGCACGGAGGGCAGCGGCCTCGGCCTCTCCATCGCACGCAGCCTGACGGAGCTGCAGGGCGGCACATTCACGATCGCCATTGAGGGGGACCTGTTCAAGGCCTCTGTGGAGCTTCCGCTGACAGAAGAATAAAACCTGCGGCCCGGACATTTGTCCGGGCCGTTTGCTTATGTGCGCCCGGTGAGCGCACGTTCTATAGGGTGAAAGTCCCGAGTCCGCCCGGTAGCGGGAAGGGCTAGCCAAAGGCAAGGGTGTCCATCGTGAGGTGGAATCTGAAGAAAGCCGGATTTTGGGAGTTGAAAGGTCT
>NZ_DBFZUT010000028.1:0-10809 GCF_048519415.1 Faecousia sp.
GCGCAGCCGTTGGCGGCTTTGCCGCCTTACGGATGCGGCATGCCCCTTGCGGGTACACAAAGTATTCCTGCAATTTCCAAACCTCAATTTGGAACAAAATCCCTCGCTGACCGCTCTTGCAATTGAATCAGAGGTTCCCTAAATGTCGTAAATGCCCAGAATGACGATGCCCGCAACAACGAACCCGATCATAAGATAATGCTTCCATGAGAGCTTTTCCTTCAGGAACAGGCGGCTCCACAGCACGGAGGCTACGCAGTAGGCCGAGATGATCGGTGCAGACATCATAACGTGCTCCTCATCGGCCAGCGCATAGATGTAGAACAGCTGGCCGACGGTCTCGCAGGCAGCGCCGACATACTTGGGCAGCTCCGCCTTGAACGTGAACTTCTCGCGGCGGACCAGCAGATAGACAAGGCAGCCGATGCCGGCGGCCAGGAACGTCAGCTCATAGGCGACGTTCGCGGAGTCCTCGTTCAGGCGTTCGAGCACGAGACTGTCGGCAAACGTCCCGGCGGCGTCAAGCAGGCAGTAGGCCACGGGCAGGCAGATGGCGAGCCAGCTCTTGGCATACTTGCGGTTTGCATGCTCCTGACGGCGGCGGCGCAGGTCATCGTCCTCGCGCGCCTCCACGACGCCGAGGCCGACAACGCCGAGGCACACCAGACCGACGGCGCACAGGATGACCGCCTTCTGCGGGCCGTTATAATCGGACAGCGCACCGGTGCACAGGCACAGCACGGCGACGAGCGCACCGGAGCTGTTGCAGATCGGAGACGAGATGGAAAGCTCGATGTAGCGCAGGCCGACATAGCCGAGCGTCATGGAGAGGATATAGAGCAGGGAGACGGGCAGGTATGTCCAGACGACGTCCCAGGTGACGGAGACGTGATGGAACACGATCATATAGGCCGCATGCAGGCCCATAACGAGGCCGACGGCGACGACCATTTTCAGATGGGCCGTCTTATCCTTTTCGCCGCAGCAGCCGATCTTGGAAAACAGATCGGAGCCGCTCCAGCAGATGAGCGCGATGAGTGCAAACCAGAACCAGTTCAAGGGATGATACCTCCAGATTATTTATTGTACTTCCGGCAGCGTGGCCAGACCGGCGTCTGCCATGTTCTGCAGGGACAGCAGGATGCCGAGCTTGGCATGATACCATGTCAGGCCGCCCTGAAAATAGACGGCATAGGGCGGGCGGATCGGGCCATCGGCCGAGAGCTCAATGGACGAGCCCTGCACGAACGCGCCTGCCGCCATGATGACCTCGTCCTCATAGCCGGGCATATCCCACGGCATGGGATCGGCAAAGCTGTCGACCGGCGCAGCGGACTGGATGCCCTTGCAGAAGGCGATCATGCCCTCGCGTGAGCCGAGCTCCACGGCCTGAATGATGTCGTGGCGGGACTCCGAGCCGTTCGGAACGACGCGGAAGCCAAGGCGCTCATAGAGATTGGCCGCGAAGATCGCGCCCTTGAGCGCAGACGCGACAACGGTCGGGGCAAGGAAGAAGCCCTGATACAGCGACGGCAGCAGGCCGAGGTTCGCACCGACCTCCTGCCCAAGGCCGGGCGCAGAGAGGCGGTAGGCGCAGCGCTCGACAAGGTCCGTCCGGCCGCAGATATAGCCGCCGATGGGAGCAAGGCCGCCGCCGGGGTTCTTGATGAGGCTGCCGACGATCATGTCCGCACCGACGTCGCTCGGCTCGATCGGCTCGACGAATTCGCCGTAGCAGTTGTCCACCATGCAGATGATATCCGGCTTCAGGGACTTCAGGAAGGCGATAAGCTCGCCGATCTGCTGCACGGAGAACGTCGGGCGGGTCGCATAGCCCTTGCTGCGCTGGATGGTGGCCAGCTTTGTCTTTTCGTTCACACAGGCACGGATGGCCTCATAGTCGAACGTGCCGTCCGGCTTCAGGTCCGCCTGCCGGTAGCTCACGCCGTATTCCCGCAGCGAACAGGGCGACGGGCGGATGCCGATGACCTCCTCGAGCGTGTCATACGGCGCGCCGACCGGCGAAAGCAGCTCGTCACCCGGCAGCAGGTTCGCGGACAGGGCCACAGTCAGGGCATGCGTGCCGCAGGTGATCTGCGGGCGCACGAGCGCGGCCTCGGTGTGGAACGTGTCGGCATAGACGCGCTCGAGCTTGTCGCGGCCGACGTCGTCATAGCCATAGCCCGTCGTGGCGGCAAAGCAGGCCGCGCTGACGCGATTTTTCTGCATGGCGGCAAGCACCTTGGCCTGATTGGCCTCTGCGATGCGGTCTACGGCCGCAAAGCGCTCCCGCAGTCCGTCCAGCACCCGCTCGCCGAAGGCACACACCTGCGGCGAGACACCGAGCGGACGATAGATCTCTTCTGCGTTCATTTCTGATTCTCCTCTTCCTCCAGATTTTGAAAGATCTGCCGCGCCACGTCGTGCATCACGTCCGGCGGCGTCACAAGCAGTCCGTTTTTCTCATCGCCGAGCACGAGCAGCGTGTCGCCCGGCCGGATGCCGAACAGCTCGCGGGCCTCCTTGGGGATCACGATCTGGCCGCGTTCGCCGACCTTGACCGTTCCGAAAACGTGCCGCCCGCGCGGCATGCCGAGCAAATGCTTGCCTCCTGCCATCGAATCCCTCCAAAATCATATTTTTCATACTTGTACGAACGCTATTGTAGCGGCTGCTTTGCCGTTTGTCAATGGGAAATCGGCGCAGGCCACCGGATTTGTCATTTCAGTAAGGCACTGCCAGTTCGTACAGGGCAGCGATAAAACGTACAAACCAATTGCGTCTGTAGCGGCGCTCAGTGAGCGCCATACAGGCTGGCAGTATACGCTGCATTGCTTCTATGGCGCGAGGTCACCTGATTTGTCATTGCGAGGCCCCATCGGGGCCGTGGCAATCTCCTGCAACAGCCTGCGATTTCGCCGATGGCTTTCCTGTGCTCCGGATGGGTACTGCGAGATTGCCACGTCGGGCTTTCGCCCTCCTCGCAATGACAAACCTGTTTGTCTTACGCCGCCGAATCACCGTCCCAATACCTGCTACTGCCAAAGGCGCTCCCAACCCGCAAGGGGCACGCCGCATCCGTAAGGCGGCAAAGCCGCCAACGGCTGCGCAGTGAGCGCCGCTACAGACGCAATCGGTGCCTGCCGTTTTATCGGCAGCCGGTTCGTATCGGCAGCATTGCGCCGGGCCCGGCTGTCCGCTCCCCCACAATTGCCAACGCATAAAACGGCCGGCCGGGGGAGCTTCCCGCCGGCCGGCCGAACCATATTCCGTTTATTCCGTTTCGTTCTGCATCTGCTCCGTCGCAATCTCGGATGGGCTTTCGCCCTTTCCGGTCAGCGTGACATCCGTGTAATACTGCCGCCCGTCACGGTAGATATATACGCGCAGCTCTTCGCCGACATGGCAGGCGCTGAGAATGCTGCGGTAGTCGTTGAGGTTCGTGACGGCACTGTCGCCCAGCTGGCAGATCACGTCGCCCGCGTGCAGGCCCGCATAGTAGGCGTTGCTGCCCGCCGTGACCGACTCGATGACGACGCCGCTCGGCAGGCCCCAGAAGCGCCGGTAGGTCTCCGGGATCTCCGAGACCGTCAGTCCGAGCGAAACGCGCCCGCTGACATAGCCGTTGACGATCAGATCGTCGAGAATGGTCTTCGCCTCGCTGATCGGGATGGCAAAGCCCAACTCCGGCACGGTCTGGTAGGACACATACGAGCCGACATGGTCGATGCAGATGCCGATGACCTGCCCGGCCTCGTTCACGAGCGGTCCGCCTGCGCTGCCGCTGTCCGGCGCGGCATCCGTCTGGAACACGTTGAGCGTCTCCGCGCCGATGCGCACGCCGCTCTGCACGGCGGCAATGCTGCCGTCCGTCATGGTGGCGTTGTCAAACGCCGCACCGTACGGATGGGAGAACACATAGACGGTGTCGCCCGCTGCAGCCCCGGCAGAATCGCCGAACTCCGCGGGCTGCAGTGCCGTCTCCGGCTCGATCTTCAGAACGGCCAGGTCACTGCTCTCGTCCATGCCGGACAGGGCCGCCGCATATTCCGTGCCGTCGCTGAGCTGCACCGTGATGCTCTCCGCGCCGGAAACGGTGTGCGCGTTCGTGATAAGGTAGCCGTCCGCCGTCATGACGATGGCCGTGCCGCCGTTTCCGTCCGCATCCACCAGCGCAAGGCTCGGCCGCATCGCCGTGTAGATCTCTCCGGCGGAGCGCGTCTGCGTGTCCTCGGCGCTGATCTGCAGCGTGCCCGTGCCGTTCGTGCGCGGCTCCGTCGGCTCGACGCTGTGGCCGGAGGGCGCAGTCAGCGTCGGCGTGACGCCGGTCTCCGTCTCCGCGCCGACGGTCGTGTTCTTCTGCACGGCACGCATGCGCAGCGTCAGGAGCATCAGCACCGTGATGACGTTCGCCACGATCATCACGCACAGCAGCACGACGATCAGGCCGGTATGCGAGCGCGGCGGCTTTGGCAGGCGGCCCGTTCCGTAATACCCCGGCGTGCCGGGCTGCCATTCCGGCGGGGTCTCCTGATACTCCGGATCCATGGGAGTCATTTTATCCACAACACGCCCTCCTTTCGGGGTTTCGTCTCGCCGGTCAGAGGACCAGCGGCAGGGTAAACGTAAATTCCGTCTTGCCGTCGCGGCTCGTCACATAGATATCCTCTCCGTGTGCCAGCACGATGGTCTTGACGATGTACAGGCCGAGGCCGACGCCGTCGCGGTCGGTCGAGCGGCTCTTGTCCGTCTTATGGAAGCGATCGAAGATGAGCGGCAGCTCCTCCGGCGCAATGGTCGGGCCGGTATTGCCGACCGTGGTGACGGCCTTATTCCCGCTGCGCTCCACGCGGATGAAGAGCGTGCCGCCGTCATCGATGAACTTCACGGCGTTGTCGATGAGGTTATAGAGCACCTGCGTTACGGCGTCCGGCATGGCCCGCACAGTCACGCCGAGCTCCGGCATATCTACATCGACATTCAGGTGCTTGCGGTTGATGCGCTGCTCAAAGCTCAAAAGCGCCTGCCCCGCCGCCTCGCAGAGGTCGAAGTCCGCCAGCTTATCGGCCGGGATGCCCTGATCCTTCAGGCGGGAAATCTCCAGCATGTTGCGCACGAGCCGCGACAGCCGCCGCACCTCCGTGGAGACCAGCTCCATATAGTGCCGCTGCTCCGGCTGCGGGATCGTGCCGTCGAGCATGCCGTCCAGATAGCCCGCGATGGTTGTCATCGGCGTTTTCAGCTCATGGCTGACATTGGCCACGAATTCCTGACGCGCGGTGTCGGCATTCTGCATGGCGGCCGCCATATTGTTGAAGGCAACAGCCAGCTCCTCCATCTCCTCGGTCTGGCAGTTCGTCGAAACGCGGACATTCAGATTGCCGTGGGCAATCTGGCGCGCTGCGGCGGCCATGTCCTGAATCGGCTTCGTCTCGCGGTTTGTGAGGAACGGCGTTGCGAGCAGAGCCACGGCAAACACGGCCAGCGCCGTGAGCATGAAGATCTTCAGTGCGCCGGACGTCACCTCGGAGATCGTCTCGCGCTCCACAGACACAAGCACGATGCCCTGCCGGTCGCCGTCGGACGATGTCCTGGCCAGCGCCACGGCCACGCGCTTCTGGCCGTAGATTTCAGCCGCCTCATCATTCAGATCGGGGCTTTCGCCGTTGAACAGCGCCTCGACCTTGTCGGCCGGGAGCTGATAGCCGATGTGCGAGCAGCCCTGAATGTCCTGCGCGCACAGCACGACCTTGCCGCCTGCATCGCAAAGCAGGATGTCGTTGCCGGAGGCGGACGAGGTGACGGAAAGCGTCCGCAGGAAGTCCCAGCTCGTCGTCACGTCATCCGAGACGGCGCTCGTCTGCGTGAGCCACACGACGGACTGCGCCGTTCCGCGCAGGGAGCTTTCACGCTCCCGGATGACATAGTGCGTGAACAGGCCCCAGAAGGACACGCCCAGCAGGATGGTCGCCGCCAGCAGCAGACTGACGATCAGCGTGACCTGACGGCGAAATGTCGTGCGCATGGCTTACTTCACCTCGAACTTGTAGCCGACGCTCCAGACCGTTTTCAGGTCCCACTGATCCGAAACGCCCTCGAGCTTCTCGCGCAGGCGCTTGATGTGCACGTCGACCGTGCGCGTGTCACCGAAGTAGTCAAAGCCCCAGACCTCGTCGAGCAGCTGATTGCGCGTATAGACGCGGTTCGGCGTTGAGGCCAGATGGTACAGCAGCTCCATCTCCTTCGGCGGCGTCGGGACCTTTTTCCCGTCGACCGTCAGCTCAAAGGCGTCCATGTCGATGACGAGCTTGTCGAATTCCAGACGGCGGCGGCTCTTCTCCGGCTCGATGCCGCTGCGGCGCAGCACGGCCTCGATGCGGGCGAGCACCTCCTTCATCTCGAAAGGCTTTGTGATGTAATCGTCCGCGCCCTGCTTCAGGCCGTTGACCTTATCCTCCGTCTCGCTCTTTGCGGTGAGCATGATGATCGGCGTCTGCGACTCGGCGCGGATGGCGCGGCAGACGCCCCAGCCGTCCAGCCCCGGCAGCATCACGTCCAGCAGCACAAGGCTCGGATGGACGGTGCGGAACTGCTCCACACCGCGCATGCCGTCCGGCGCGATGACGACCGTATAGCCCTCTTTTTCCAGATACAGGCGCAGAAGATCCGCAATGTTGCGGTCGTCCTCCACGATCAAAACCGTTTTCGCCATAAGTATATGTCCCTCTCTCCCGGCGTGCAGGCAGAAAGCGTCCCCCACGTCGCGTTTTTACCTACATTATATCCCACTTTCACCGATTTGCTTGAACATTTTGTTAAGGAACCTCTGATTAAATTGCAAGAGCGGTCAGCGAGGGATTTTGTTCCAAATTGAGGTTTGGAAATTGCAGGAATACTTTGTGTACCCGCAAGGGGCATGCCGCATCCGTAAGGCGGCAAAGCCGCCAACGGCTGCGCAATATTTCAAGATTTTCAAACCGATAAGTTGGGGCAAAAGGCCCGCTGAGCGCCGCAGTCGATTTATTCAGAGGTTCCTTAGAATTCCTTCTGCTCGATCAGCGCGGCCTGCACGCCGTACTGCTCGGCCAGCGCCTGCAGCGCGCCGCTTTCCCACTGCTGCCGGAAGAATTCGTTCAGTGCCGCAGCGGCGTCCGAGCCCTTGCGGAAGCCGACGCCGTACTGCTCGCCGGTCTCGGCGTTCAGCACCGGGCCGATGGCCAGATCGGCGTAGTTCGTGCCCTCGCCGACCATTGCGCCCGCCATGAGCGAGTCGATGATGGCGGCGTCCGCCGTACCGGACTTGACCTCCAGCAGGGCCGTGGCCTGATCGACGACGTCCGTATACGTCAGGCCCTTTTCCTCGGCCTGCGCCATACCGGCCGAGCCGGATTCCACGGCGAAGCGCAGCCCGCACAGCGAGTCGACCGTGCCGTAATCCGCGGCCTTGTCTGCCGGAAGAATGACGACCTGCGCGTTGTTGCAGTAGGCATTCGAGCACGCCATGGAGGATGTGACCTCGTCCGTCAGCGTCATGCCGTTCCAGACGACGTCGATGGTCTTGCCGTCCAGCTCCATGACCTTGTTGTCCCACTCGATGGTCTGGAACTGGACCTCCACGCCGAGAGACTCGGCAAAGGCCTTTGCGAGATCGGCGTCAAAGCCGATCCAGCTGCCGTCGGCGTCCTGATAGTCCATCGGGGCGAAGTCGGTGATGCCGACGACGAGCGTGCCTTTCTGCTTGATGTATTCGAGATCGGAGCTGGCGGCCGTCTCTTTTTTCCCGCAGCCCATCAGCATGGCGGGAACGAGGGAGAGCGCAAGCGCGGAAGCGGCAAATTTGGAAAAACGGTTCATAATGAATTCCTCCATGTCGGCAGGCTGTGCCGGAAATTTAATACGCTAATATAATAGCACATTAGCGTGATAAAGCAATAGGAAATTATCGTTTCGGCCGCGATTCGGCGGAATGCACAAATGGGAGCGGGAAAAACGAAGTGAAAACAGGAAAAATGTCAGTATATGTTGTAGGGGAGGGGCATGCCCCTCCCGGCGTTATACTGCCGATTCGCACAGGCCACCGTCAAAACGGCGATGGCCTCCGACGGGACCTGTAGCGGCGCTCAGCGAGCGCCATGCAGGCCCCGGGTTTGGTGGCACGATCGCCGACCGCACACACCTTGTAGGGGGCGGCGTCCTCGACGCCCCATGACGCACCGGCGTAATCAGCAGGCTGCCGATAAAACGAGGATGCCCCCGAATTGTCATTGCGAGGAGGCCAACGGCCGACGTGGCAATCTCGGGAAGGCACTCACGATTTCGCCGATCGCTTTCCCACAATTCAGTCGGGCGCTGCGAGATTGCACCCCAAGGGCACTTCCTCGCGCTTCGCGCTCAGGGCGCCACGTCGCTTCGCTCCTCGCAATGACAAAAGGTGCTTGCCATTTTAACGGCGGCCAGTACGGGCTGTAGGTGCGCCGCCGGGCCCGGCTGTCCGCTCCCCTACAACGCTCGCCCGGCGGCCTAGTGATAACGTTCCGCTTTCTGTTTTCCGTTATCCAGTTGCTCCGCGCCCTGTCCGCTTCTTGCATCGCTGCGCGCAATGTGCTATAATATGGTATCCCAAAAATGGAGAGAATACCGGCATGCCGAATCTGATCGAGATCACCGAATTTTCCGCCCCGGAGCTGGATGTCTACGCCCGCCTGTCCGAGGTGCAGCTCCGCAGCCGGCAGGACCCGTCGCAGGCCCTGTTCATCGCGGAGAGCCCCCTCGTCATCGGACGCGCGCTCGACGCGGGCTGTGTGCCCGTGTCCGCCCTGATGGACGGCAGCCACGTTTCCGCCGCCGCACGGGAAATTCTGGCCCGGCTCGGTGCGGACGTGCCTGTTTTCACAGCGGAGGACGCCGTGCTCACGCAGCTGACGGGCTTCCATCTCACGCGCGGCATGCTGTGCGCCATGCGCCGCCCGGCCCTGCCGGAGGCCGCGGCCCTGTGCCGGGCTGCCCGGCGGGTCGTCGTGCTTGAAAACGTGATGAACCCGACGAATCTCGGCGCGATCTTCCGCTCCGCCGCCGCGCTCAATATGGACGCCGTCCTGCTGACGGAGGCCGGGAGCGATCCCCTCTACCGCCGCGCCGTCCGCGTGAGCATGGGCACGGTGTTCCAGATCCCGTGGACGTATCTCCCAGACGGGTGGCCGGAGCCCTCGATGGGCTGGCTGCGCGCGCAGGGCTTCCGCACGGTGGCCATGGCGCTGCGCGACGATTCCGTTCCCCTGAACGACCCGCGCCTGCTGGCGGAGGAGCGCCTTGCCATCGTCCTCGGCACAGAGGGCGACGGCCTTGCGCAGGCAACAATCGACGCCTGCGATTACACGGTCCGCATCCCCATGTCCCATGGGGTGGATTCTTTGAATGTGGCTGCGGCAAGCGCAGTCGCGTTTTACCAGCTTGGGCTGCAATAGCCCCGCATCGAAAAGGAGGTTTCCATGATGCAACAGTATGATAAGATGATCCTGGCCATCCTGCAGGGCGACGACTATCACGACGCCGTCCATTCGCTCAACGAGCACGGCTTTTATGCCACGGTGCTCAACTCAAGCGGCGGTTTCCTGAAAAAGCGCAGCGTCACGCTGATGATCGGGTTGGAGAGCGCCCGCCTGGACGAGGCGCTGGCCATCCTGAAGAAGCACGGCGAGCGCACGGAAATGCGCTATGAAGCGCCGGTGCTCTCGCCGAACATGCCGCCGATCCCGCTTTCCACCGCGCCGCTGGAGATCCCGACGCGCTGCGGCGGCGTTGTGCTGTTCGTGCTGGACGTCGCGCAGAGCGCGCGCTACTGAGCGTGGAGCTTCGCTGCACGGTGGACCGGGAGACGCGCCTGCTGTCGATCCTGCGGCGGGAGCTGCAGCTTTCGTCCACGCTCGTGCGGCGGCTGAAATCCTGCGGCGCCTACACCGTCAACGGCGAGCCTGCCCATACGGACCGGCTTGTCCGCCCCGGAGATGTCGTGCGCGTGTGCCTCGACGAGCCGCGGCCGGACTACCCCGCGGAGGACGGGCCGCTTTCCATCCTCTATGAGGATGAGGCCCTGCTTGCGGTCGACAAGCCGCAGGGAATGCTCGTGCATCCGTCGTTTTCCCGCCAGACCGGCACGCTGGCCAACCGCCTGCTCGGCTATTATGACAGGACCGGGCAGGCCTGCGCCGTCCACCCGGTCAGCAGGCTCGACCGCGACACGTTCGGCGTGGTGCTGCTGGCAAAGAACGCCCACGCCCACGCGCTGCTCATTGCAGCGGAGAAGCACAAGACCTATCATGCCGCCGTGCGCGGCGTGCCGCAGCCGCCGGAGGGCATGATCGACGTGCCCATCGCGCGTCTGTCTCCGGAGAGCCTGCTGCGCTGCGTGCGCGCAGACGGTCAGCCTGCCCGCTCGGCCTACCGGACCCTGCGGACGGAGCACGGCGTTTCCCTGCTCGAGCTGCAGCCGCTAACCGGCCGGACGCACCAGCTGCGCGTGCACTGCGCGTGGCTTGGCTGCCCGATCCTCGGCGACCCGCAGTACGGCGGGGCGGAGTCCGGCGGGCCGGGACAGCAGCTTTGCGCCGTTTCCATCCGCTTCTTCCACCCGTTTTTGAAAAAATGGCTGGAAATCCGGTCGAAACAGGACGTTTCGCTTGATTTTCCGGGCGGCATGGTTGTATAATAAGGGACGAACAGACTGCCGAAAAACCTGCTCAGCCGAAAGTTTCGGAGGGAAGAAAAGAGGGAAAGGAAACCGTCAGGGTGTCCTTTCGCATTCAATAACCC